>NZ_MEIH01000059.1:0-25785 GCF_001723155.1 Haladaptatus sp. W1 | reverse complement strand
CCACGGTTCCCGGCCATACCCGCAATCCCTGTCATACGAGAGAGACCGACCGGCGGGGCCAAAGTAGTTGCGGTCGAGCGGCGAATTCTATACAACTTCGTGAATATATTTCGGAGTCGCACGGTTATTTTTCCGTTTTGTATGCATACTTGTGCGTCATCGGACCGACACGCTTTTGCCGAACCGAACGGCAGGCACAGGTATGGATTCCCTTTACGCCGTCTCGCCGATAGACGGACGCTACGCCGGTCGAACCGCGCCGCTCCGCGACTACGCGAGCGAGGCCGCGCTCATGCGTGCTCGCGTGCGAGTCGAAATAGAGTACCTCATCACGCTGTCCGACCTCGACGTGACGCCGTTCGACATCGCGGCGGACGACCGCGACGAACTCCGTGCCGTCTACGAGGAGTTCGACGCGGAGGACGCGGAAATCGTCAAGACCCTCGAAACCGAGGGTTACGAGGACTACCCCGCGACGAACCACGACGTGAAGGCGGTCGAATACTTCGTCCGCCGCTCGCTCCCCGACGATTTGGACCTCGGGTCGTGGATTCACTTCGCGCTGACGAGCGAGGACGTGAACAACCTCGCCCACCGCCTGCTCGCCAAACCCGCCGTCGAGGAGGTTCTGCTCCCCGAACTCGCCGCCGTCCGCGACGAGTTGGCCGACATGGCCCACGAGTACCGCGACGTGCCGATGCTCGCCCGAACCCACGGTCAACCGGCCACGCCGACGACGTTCGGCAAGGAGATGGCCGTCTACGCCGCGCGCCTCGGCCGAGCGGTCGGGGAAATCGAACGCGCCGCCGAATCGCTCTCGGGCAAGCTCGCGGGCGCGAGCGGCACCTACGCGGCCCACGTCGCGGCGTACCCCGACGTCGATTGGCGGGCCTTTTCCCGCGAGTTCGTGACGGACCTCGGTCTCTCCCACACCGCCCTCGCCACGCAGGTCAACCCGTGTGACGACCTCGCGGAACTGTTCGACGCGCTCCGCCGGGCCAACACGATTCTCCTCGATATGGACCGGGACATCTGGCTCTACGTCAGCGACCGCTACCTCGGGCAACTCACCACCGAGAGCGAAACCGGCAGTTCGACCATGCCCCACAAGGTCAACCCCATCGACTTCGAGAACTCGGAGGGCAACCTCTCGAAGGCCAACTCCGACCTCACGTTCCTCGGCGACTACATCACCACCTCCCGACTCCAGCGCGACCTCTCCGATTCGACCGTCAAGCGGAACATCGGGTCGGCGTTCGCCTACTGCTTGCTCGGTTACACCAAAGCCCAAGACGGCCTCGGCAAGGTCGTCCCCAACGAGGAGGTCATGCGCGAGGAACTCGAATCCACGCCCGAAATCATCGGCGAAGCGGTCCAAACCATCCTCCGGCGCGAAGGCCACGGCGACGCCTACGAGCGCGTCAAGGCGCTCACCCGCGGGAAGCGCGTCACGCTCGACGACTTCCGCGACCTCTTCGACGAACTCGACGTGGACGAGGACGTGCGCGAAGAACTGCACGCACTGACGCCCACCGGCTACACGGGCATCGCCGCCGACCTCGCGGACGACCTCGACTGAGCGCTCGCCAACCCAGCCAGCCCAAACCGTTACGCTTCTCTCCGTCGTCACCGGTGACATGTCGTCGACGTACGAGCGACGCCGACTGGTGGCACCGCTCATCGCAATCGCCGCGCTGATCTACTGGTTCGCCGTCCGACCGTGGCACCTCCGCTGGGGTGCGACCGACGAGGAATCGAACGGTTCCCTCCCCGGTGACGGTTTGCTTCGGGACCCCGAGTCCGAGGTCACTCACGCCGTCACCATCGACGCCCCCGTCAAGGAGGTGTGGCCCTGGCTCGTCCAAATCGGGCAGGGACGCGGCGGGTTCTACAGTTACGACTGGCTGGAGAACCTCGTCGGCGCGGACATCCACAACGCCGACCGAATCCTCCCGGCACATCAGGACCTCGAAGTCGGGGATACCGTCCACCTCGCGCCCGAGGACTACTCGGTGCAGACGCCCGAGTCCGCCCCCGAAGTCGCGGTGCTCGACCCCGAGCGGGCGATAGTGCTTCAACCGCCGGGGGAATCGCCGCGGTGGACGTGGGCGTTCGTCCTCCGCCCGCTCGACGACGAGACGACGCGGTTCGTCGCTCGAATGCGCTCGCACGGAAAACAAGACATCGCCGGGAGAGCGGCCGACGTCCTGTTCTGGGAACCCGCCCACTTCGTCATGGAGCGCAAGATGCTGCTCGGAGTGAAAGAGCGCGCCGAATCGTCGAAATACGGGACGCGGAAAAACGTGAATAAGGCGTGATTTTAACGAATTATTTGTAGTACTCGCGCTTGCTGTAGACGTAGGCCAACAGTAACCCGCCGACGACGATGCCGAAGAAGGCGGCGAGATGCCCCGTGAAGAATCGGAACACGTCCATCAGCAGGCTCAACCCGTACACGATTATCGTGAGCGTCCAGGCCCACGACTTGAGCGTCCACAGACCCCAGACGACGGCGAGTTTGGCGACTGCGAAGACGATGACGATGGCACCGACGATGAGGCCGATGGGGGACGAAAACAGCACCCCGAGACCGCGAAGGAGGCTTCCGAGCGCACCGAGCGCACCGAGGACGCAGATTATCTTGATACCGAGCGGGGCGGACTGGGGTTTCCGTCCGTATGCGGAACGGTTTGTAGCCATACTGTTCGATAGAAAGCGAATCGTAATAAGCTTCGTTGACGTATCGACCACGAAGTATTTATTCCCACGAAATAGACACGTCGCTGTATGGACCCCGATACACGCGATACCTCCGGCTGCCCGAAATGCGGTCACACGGAAGTTACCACGGACTCCATCTCGACCACCGGCGGCGGACTCAGCAAGATGTTCGACATCCAAACGAAGAGCTTCACCGTGGTCTCCTGCTCCAACTGCGGTTACTCCGAACTGTACAAAGACGTTCGCAACCGCGGGAGCGACATCGTGGACGTCTTCTTGGGTTGAGTCGCCACCGACCGCCGTTTTCGCTACCCACTACAACATATGACAGACAACAATAACCTCATCCACGCGCTCATCGGAGCAGTCGTAACTCTCGTCGTGTCCTTCGTCCCGTTTTCGCCCGTCCTCGGCGGGGCCGTCGCCGCCTATCTGGGGCGGACGACGCCCGACGAGGGACTTCGAGTCGGTGCCATCTCCGGTGCCATCGCCGCGATTCCCATGGCGGTCGTCGGGCTGTTCGTCGTGAGCATAATCTCCTTCGGGCACATGCCCGGCGGGTTCGTGGCGCTCCTCTTTCTCTTGGGCATGTTCGCCATGCTCTACACGGTCGGACTGAGCGCGCTGGGTGGGTACCTCGGCGCGTATCTCGCCGACGAGTTCTGAACAACGAATCAACCTCCTCACCTGAACTTTTTATACCGACACGAAGCCACCTCGCGGCGTGACCGCCGAACGAATCACAACGCTGGTCGTCCTCGCCGCGCTCGCGCCACTGGTTCCCGATGGTGAGCGACGGCGCTCTTCGGCGCTACTTCCCGCGATTTCATCGCTTGCGGTCGTCACGCAACGACAGCAATCACAACAGCGACTGCGACGACAACGACAACAACCACGCCAGCGACGACAGCAACACCGACCCCGAATACTCGTTCTCGACCGACCACCGCCCGAGCGCGACCCGTCCGAAAGCGATGTTCGCAACCTATCGGACCGAGAGTGCCAACAGTGTCCCGGTCATTCAACGAGCCTCAGAAGAGTTCCCCGTACCGCATCCGCGGCCGCTTGGACGTCAGCGACATCGACGTACTCCCGCGGCCCGTGTGCCACCGCGCCCTCGTCGTCGGAAAGCACGCCCGGCCCGAACACGACGGTCGGAGCGACGCGTGCGAAATAGGACGCCTCGGTCGCCGCGCCGAACGGACGCACCTCGCCGCCGCTCTCGTCGGAGAGCGTTCGCACCAGTTCCGAGTCGGCGGGCGTCTCGAAGGCTTCGAGAAATGGCGTGTCGCGTTCAGCGAGGGAAACGTCCACCTCGACCGCATCCACCGCGTCCCGGAGATGGGCTTCGAGCGAGCGGCAAAACTCCTCGGCACCTTCCGGCGGAACGCTCCGGCGGTCGATGACGAACGAGCAGTCGGCGGGAATCTGGTTCGTGGCGGTTCCCCCCTCGACCGTCGTCGGCGTGAGCGTCGGCGCGCCCAGTTCGGGATGTTCCCTGTCCGAATCGAACGTAGAGAGCGCCGACAGGACGGGGACCAACCCGCGTATCGCGTTGACGCCCGCTTCGGGGTGTGCGGCGTGTGCGTTTTCCCCTCGAAGGGAGACAGTTCCCTGAAAACGCCCTCGCGCGGCGTTACACACGTCGAGGTCAGTCGGTTCGCCGACAATTACGGCGTCAGGATGGAGTTTGGTCCCGTCCTCCTCGTTCCGAGCGAGGAAGTCGAGGGCGGCCGCACCCGTCGAGTCGGTTTCCTCGTCCGGCGTCACGGCGAGCGTTACCCGTCCTCGCTCCGGTTCGACCGTCAAAAACGCGTCGAGGAGCGCCGCGAGCGGTCCCTTCGCGTCACAGGAGCCGCGGCCACGAATCTGGTCGTCGTCACCGTCTCCGTCGCTATCGCGGGAAAACGGAACGTGGGGCGGCACGGTGTCGATGTGGGTGTTCAGGACGACGTGCGGACCGTCCTCGTCGCCGACGCGTTCCGCGAGGACGTTCCCCGCGGCGTCGATGGTCGCCTCGACGCCCGCCGATTCGAGGGTTTCGACGAGCAGGGTTCGCATCGCATCGACCGATTCGTGTGATGGCGTCTGAACGGCGGTTTCGAGGAACGAAATCGGGTCGAAGTCCGTCACGGAATTACGCCTCTAAATCGAGTCGTCCGGCGTTCGAGACGCGGAGGTCGCCGCCGAACTCGCGTTCGACGGGTCCGGTGAGCGTCGCGTTTCGGTCGTCGATCGTGACTTCGAGGTCGCCGCCGGGCGGCGACACCGATACGTTCTCGCCGTCCGTGAGTCCGAGTCGGCGCGCGGCGGCCGCGATGGCGACCGCACCGGTGCCACACGACTGGGTTTCGCCCTCGACGCCGCGCTCGAAGGTCCGCTGGTCGAACCCGCCGTCGCACGGCGAGGCGAAGGTGACGTTCGCACCCTCCGGGAAGACGTCAGCGTGGCGAATCGGCGGTGCGTCCCGTTCGAGGTTCACCGCCGTCACGTCGTCCACGAACGCGACCGCGTGCGGAACGCCCGTGTTCACCGCCGTTACGTCGTAATCGCCGACGCGGGTCTCGATGAGGGGTTCGTCCCCCGCGACCGGGACGTCTTTCGGCCCGAATTCGGGGGCACCCATCTCGATGGTCGCACCGCCGTCGTGGATTTTCGCGTGGCGGGTTCCGGCGAGCGTGTCTATCATCACCTCGTCCGCATTCGCGCGCTCGGCGGCCCAGACCGCGGCACAGCGCGCGCCGTTTCCGCACATCTCGGCCGTGCTCCCGTCCGGTTGCACCAGCGTCATGATGACGCGTGGCGGGCGAAATTCGGGTTCGAGCGCCAGAAAGAGCACGCCGTCCGCACCGATTCCGTCGGTCCTGTCACAGACCCTGCGGGCGAACCGCGAGCGGTGAGGAACGCATGCGTCCGCGTTCACGATGACGAAATCGTTCCCGGTGCCGTGGTACTTCTCGAACGAGAGGTTCATTCCCACGTCACCTCCGTTTCGGTCGCGATGACGTCCGCGTGGGTTTCGCGTCGGTGTGCGACCCCGGTTCGGTCGCCGTCCACGACGACGACGGCCGGACGCGGCCGCGAGTTGTACTGGCTCGCCATCTCGTAGCCGTACGCGCCCGCGTTGCCGACGGCGAGCAGGTCGCCGCGCGTCGGGTCGGCGAGCAGGTGGGTTCCGAAGGTGTCCGAACTCTCGCAAATCGGTCCGGCGACCGTCGTTTCGACCGCTCGGCCGTCCGCTCCCACGCTCCTGATATGATGGTACGAATCGTAGAGCGCGGGGCGAACGAGCGTCGTCATTCCGGCGTCGACGCCGACCACGGTCGCCTCCGGTGCCTCCTTGACCGTGTTCACGCGGGTCAGGAGGACACCGGCGTCGGCGACGAGGTACCGACCCGGTTCCACGACGAGCGTGGCGTCGAGGTCGCCGAGCGCGTCCCGCGTCGCGTCCGCGACCGATTCGAGGTCGAGCGGCGGGTCATCGGGGTGATACGGCACGCCGAACCCACCACCGACGTCCACGAATTCGAGGTCGAGGTCGATGGTGCGAGCCAACTCACCCATCCGGGAGACGAGTTCGCGGTGGTTGCCGAGGTCGTCGCCCGAGATGCCGCTTCCCGCGTGGGCGTGGATTCCCACGACGTCGAAGTCGTCAGCGGCCAATTCGAGCAGGGACGCGGCGCGGTCGTAGGGGACGCCGAACTTCGCGTCCGCACCCGTTCGCACCTTCTCGTGATGGCCCGCGCCCACGCCGGGATTGACGCGGAGACAGAGCCGTCCGTCGTAGCCGCGCTCGGCCAATCGGTCGATGGTGTCCGCGGCACCGACCGTGACCGTCAGACCGGGGTGGTCCGCGGCGAGTTCGACCGCCCTGTCGAGGTCGATTCCGGGCGGGTTGACGGCCGTGTAGTGGACACGCTCGCCCTCGAATCCGGCGGCGAAGGCGCGCTCCGTCTCGCCCGCCGAGGCGCATTCGATGCTCGCGCCCTCGACTTCGAGGGTTTCGAGGACCGCGCGGGACGTGTTCGCCTTCGCGGCGAAGTGGACGTCGGCGTCCGGAAACGCCGCTGCGAGTCTGGCGTAGTTCTCGCGGACGCGTTCGAGGTCGATGACGTACAGCGGCGTGTCGTATTCGTCGGCGAGGTCGCCGAATCGGGCGTCGGACCAGTCCGACAGCCGTCGTACCGGCGGGTTGTCGGCCGAAACGGTCGCGCTCATCGCAGGGCCTCCTCGCGCTCGACCTGAGCGAGCGTGTCGTCTTCAACGTCGAGAGCCACGACGGCGGGCTTGTACGCCCCGCCGTCGAACAGGTCGTGGTCGCCGAGGCTCGATTCAACGAATCTGGTGAACGCGCGTCGGTTCGGCGGAAGATGGCCGTACAGAATCTCCTCGTCCACGAGGTCGTAGACGGGGATTCGCGGCGTGAGAAGCGTGTTCTCGGCGACGATGCTTCCCTCACCGACGACGAACCCGGACGTGACGCGACAGCCAGCGCCGAGGCTTACGTCGTCTTCGACGATGACGGGCGTCCCCTCGACGGGTTCGAGGACGCCGCCGATGAGCGCGTTCGCACCGAGTTTGACGTTCTCTCCGATTTGCGCGCACGAGCCGACGGTATCACAGGAGTCCACGAGCGTCCCGTCGCCGATGGAGACGCCGATGTTGACGAAGCTCGGACTCATCAGGATGCAGTTCGATCCGACGTGTGCGCCGCGACGAACGACCGTTCCGTCGGGCGTGTTTCGGGTTCCTCTGTCGGGAAAGTCGTCCGTCTCGCGGAGCGGAAGGACGTCGTAGTAGGTGACGTCGCCGTATTCGTGGCCCTCGATGTGGCGAAGGCCGAAGTTCAGTAAAATACCCTGTTTCACCCACTCGTTCGCTTCCCAACTCCCGTCGCGTTTTTCGGCGGCGCGAACCTCGCCCGCCTCCAACGCGTCGAGGAAGGTTTCGAGGATTTCGTGTTCGTTCGGTCCGGCGCTGTCCGCGTTTACCTCGCCGGAATCGTATCGTTGCCACAGTTCACGTACGTCGCTTCGTATATCGCTTTCACGTCTCATTCGCTGATTACCTCGCTAAACTCGTACCGCCCCGGATGTCGTCCGGTCACCCACGTCGCCGCGTCGAGCGCGCCGTCGGCAAACACGCCCCTGTCGGCCGCCCGATGGGAGAGTCGAAGGTCCTCGTGGTCGTTCGCTATGAGGACTTCGTGTTCGCCCGCGATTCCCCCCGCGCGGCGGGCGTGAACGCCGATTTCGTCGGGTTGTCGCGGCGCATCGCCTTCGCGTCCGTGAACGCGCTCGTCGGGACCGCCCGCCGCCGCGATTCGGTCGAGGAGCGTCTTTGCGGTCCCGCTCGGCGCGTCTCGCTTGCCATTGTGGTGCGTTTCGGTCAGTTCCACGTCGTAGCCGGGCAGGTCGGAGACGGCACCTTCGACCGCTCGGAGGAGAGCCTGCACCCCGCGGGAGAAGTTGCTCGCCACGAGGACGGGGACCGACTCGCTCGCCTCGCGGAAGACGGGTTCGTCTTTGTCGAACCCGGTCGTGCCGACGACGCACGCGACGTCCGCGTCCGCACACGCCGCGACCAACGTTCTGCTGGCGTCGGGGGTCGAAAAGTCCACGAGAACGTCCGGGTCGTACTCCGTGAGGATCGCTTCGAGGTCCGCCGCGGCTTCGGTCGGAACGCCATCGATTTCTCCCGGCGGGTCGCGGCTCACGCCAGCGACGATATCCACGTCGTCCCGGTCGCTCGCCGCCGCGATGACGGCGCGGCCCATCCGCCCCGTGACGCCGCCGACGAGCACCCGCGTCACGCGCCCCCCTCCAGTTCGTCGAGTACCGCCGCGAGTTCCTCGCGGTTCTCGTCGGACAGTTCGGACAAGGGCAGTCGGAGGCCGTCCGGTCCGTAGCCGCGGTGTTCCATCGCTGCCTTCACCGGAATCGGGTTCGTCTCCGCGAACAGCGCGCGGAACAGCGGTCCGAGTTCGAACTGGAGTTCTCGCGCCCGGCCGTAGTCGCCCGAAAGGGCCGATTCGACCAGTTCACAGGTCCGTTCCGGTTCGACGTTTGCAGAGACGCTGATAGTCCCCGCCGCGCCGATGGAAAGCATCGGGAGCGTCAGCGCGTCGTCGCCCGATAGCACCGCGAACGCCTCGTCTTGGGTCCGTTCGATTATCTCGCTTATCTGCCCGAAGTCGCCGCTCGCGGCCTTGTAGCCGACGATGTTGTCGTGTTCGGCCAGCGAGACGGTCGTCTCCACGTCGATGTTTCGTCCGGTTCGAGACGGGACGTTGTAGACGATTTGGGGCAGGTCAACGCCGTCCGCGATGGTGCGGTAGTGGGCTTCCATCCCCGCCGGTTCGGGCTTGTTGTAGTACGGCGAGATGAGAAGGAGGCCGTCGGCCCCGGCGTCCGCGGACCGTCGTGCGAGGTCGAGGGCTTCGTGGGTCGCGTTGCTCCCCGCGCCAGCGATGACGGGGATGTCGACGGCGTCCACGACGGTTTCCACGACTTCGACGTGTTCGTCGTGGCTCAGAGTCGCGCTCTCGCCGGTCGAGCCGACCGGAACGAGGCCGTCGACCCCGGCGCGTTCGAGGCGCTGGGCGTCGCTACGGAGGAGTTCGTGGTCTATGCTGTCGCCCGCAAAGGGCGTTGTCATCGCGGGATAGACCCCGCGAAACGGTGTGTCTGTGTCTGTCATCGGTCTGTGTCGGAAATCGGTTATCGCGCGGTGCAAAACGAGAATGGCTCGAAACGGGGGTGCCACGCCCGCCGCGAACCTCACGCCGCACGTTTTGTCCGTTTTCCGACTGTGCTGTCGCTGGCTCGCCGATACGCGAACGCGGCGGGCGCCACAGCACGAGGCATATTCCATTGGGTGTTTCGTGGTGACTTATGCCTTACGCCGACGACAGACTCTGCCGTCGGGGTCGGATTTCGGCGGATTCGTCGTCAAAAACCGGTCGGAGTCGCGAGGAAATCGGTCGAAAGTGGTCGCTTGCCGAAAATCAACCGGTTGGTCAGAAAACATTTACCGAGACATGAAGGATGTTCAGTATGAACTGGTCCCTCATCGCACGGTGTAGCCTCCGATACTCGCTCGTCTACGCGGGACTCACGGTGGGTGCCGTGTTCGCTCTCACAAAATCGGAACTCGCGCTCCTCGCCCTGTTCGGGGTTGGACTCACCGTTCTCCTGTTTGCGCTCGGTAGAACCGGAACCGTCCGAATGGGAACAGCCATGGCGAACGCGGATTCGATGGGGTTAGAGAGTACCATCGTGGACCCAGCGGACATCCAACCGACCCAGTTGGAGAACGACATCAAATTCCTCTTTTACGGCGTCGGTCTCCTCGTCTGCGGCATCGCGGCGCTCGTACTGGTCGGGTAGGAAGGGCCTGTGTGCCGTTGCCGCGCAGGACAATCCGGCGGTCTTATCATACCTCCAGACATACGCTCGAAAAATGCTCGTCCTCGGAGACGCCCACGCCGACGACCGCGACAACCGGCGCGCACTCTTTGCGGCGTACCGCGAGGCGAACCCAGACGTTACTCTGCAGTTGGGAGACTTGATGTTCTACGACTTGCCCGCACCCACGTGGTTTATCGGCGGCAACAACGAGGATTTCGACACCATCGAAGCACTGCGGAACGGACTGGTTTCGAACTCGCACGTCAGAAACGCCCACCTCATCGCCAGCACCGCCGTCGAACTCGACGGCCTTCGAATCGCCGGTCTGTCGGGGAACTTCGCGCCGACGCAGTACGACCGCCCGCGCGCCAACCTCGTCGGCGACCGCCGCCGTCACTTCACTCACGAAGACGTGGAGAAGGCGATGGAACTCGACTCCGTGGACGTATTGATGACCCACGAGGCACCCCACGGTCTGCCCGTCGCCGAGGATTACGACGTCGGGTGTTCGCACATCGACGACCTCATCTCCGCGCTCTCGCCGGACCTCTGTCTCATCGGGCACCACCACCAGCACGCCGAGTCGACCATCGGCGAGACGCAGGTCGTCAGCGTGGCACCGACATGGGAGCGATATTACATCCTCGACCCCGAGTCGCTCACGCTCACGTGGCACAAAACGCCGACCTCGTGACAGTACCGGACAAGCAACTTCTTTATGCCAGTAGTTATCACACTAACGTATGACGGATATTCATCCGGGTCAGCGCGTCACGGTATTAGCCGACGCGCAAAACCTCTATCACACTGCTCAAAGCGTCTATAGTCGGAATATCGACTACTCATCTCTTCTCTCGAAAGCGGCACAGGAGCGAGAGTTGACGCGCGCCATCGCCTACGTGATTCAGGCCGATAGCCCCGACGAGGATCGCTTTTTCGACGCGTTGACCGACATCGGATTCGAGGCGAAGATAAAGGCGATAAAGACGTTCGGCGACGGGTCGAAGAAGGCGGACTGGGACGTCGGCATCTGTCTCGACGCCATCACGCTCGCACCGAAAGTCGATACGGTCGTGCTCTGTACCGGCGACGGCGACTTCGCACAGCTCGCGACGCACCTTCGGCACGAGGGGGTGCGCGTGGAAGTGATGGGGTTCCAAGAATCGACCGCCGAAGAACTCATCGCCGCCGCCGACAGTTTCATCGACCTCAGCGAACGGACCGAAACGTTTCTCCTTTAGACCGGGCGACCGCCTTCGCCCGTGCCGAACATCAGTGCGCCAGCGGCGAGCGCGACAGTGGCGAAACCGGCGAGGGCGTTCCCCGTGAAGGTACCGATCATGGAGATGACGCCAAATATCAGGACGCTGCCGACGATGAGAAGCGCGATTCCCAGCAGTTCTTTCGTGTTCATACGCCGTCTTCGGACTCCCGCCTAATAAATCGCTCTCAAATCGATAGCCAGCGCCATGGTACACCGTGACAGAGAAATGGTAACATGCACCAAACAGTCCGATGTCGAAGGGCTTTCACCCTCACACGCTAAATCCGGCCCAATGACTGAAGACGAGGATCTGCCCGCACTGCGTACGACCGCGGATTACCAGTTCGGTGCGGGGGCCGGTGCCGCGCTGTTCCCACCCCAGGAGGACCTGGAAGTTCGCCATTCGTCCTCCGGGCGACCCCAGCAGGTACACGCCGACGGGAGCCGACTCGTCACCTACGCCACCGACGGCCGATTCACGCTCGGCCTCGCGGGGGGCAGTCGCATCGCCGACGCCCTCGAATCGCCCGCGGGTCGCGTCATCGTCGGCGACGAGAGCGAGCCGTTCGTTAGGGACGGCAAGAACGTCTTCGCCAAGTTCGTCGCCGACGTGGACCCCGACGTTCGCGCCGGAGACGAGGTGCTCGTGACCCACGAGAACGGCGACCTGCTCGCCGTCGGTCGCGCCGAACTCGACGCCGACGCCATGTTCGATTTCGACACCGGAATGGCCGTGAAGGTGCGCGACGGCGCAGAAAAGTAAACCGACGGGTTTCCGACGCATTTGCGTCACGTTTTTCCCCCTCCGTTCCGACGATTCGGGTATGTTTGGAGGAGGCGGCGGTGGGCTCGACCCACGAAAGATGCAGCAGATGATGAAGCAGATGGGTATCGAAGTGGACGACATCGAAGCCGAAGAGGTCGTCATTCGTACGACCGACGGCGAGGAACTCGTCTTCAGCGACCCGGACGTCACCCGAATGGACGCACGCGGCCAGCACACCTACCAGGTCGTCGGCGATGCCGAGACGCGCGAAGCGTCCGGTAGTTCCGACGCGGGGAGCTCCGAGGAGTCCACGGAGGAATCCGCAGGCGCGATTCCCGATGCCGACGTCGAAATCGTCGCCCAGCGCGCGGGCGTGAGCGAAGACGAAGCCCGAGAGGCGCTCGACGCGGAGAACGGCGACCTTGCGGCGGCGATAGAGCGACTGGAGTGACGGTCCTACTCGTTCACGGCGACCGGGAGTACCTTCGAAATCCCGGCGAAGAGCTACAAACGGACCTCGGCGTCCTCACCGTTCCCGAGGACGTGCAACCCGGCGACGTCCTCGCCACCCACTTGGACGAGGAGTTCACGGTGCGACGGCTCCGCGGCCCGGACCTGTTCCACCACTTCGAGCGAACGGGCGCACCGATGCTCCCGCGGGACATCGGCCTCGTCGTCGGCGAAACAGGCGTCGCGGCTGGCAACCGGGTGCTCGACGCGGGAACCGGAACCGGCGTCCTCGCCGCGTATCTCGGGCGAATCGGCGCGGAGGTCGTCACCTTCGAGCGGAAGGAAGATTTCGCCGAGGTCGCCCGCGACAACATCGAGATGGCGGACGTGGCCGATGCGGTCGAGGTTCGAACGGGAGACGTCACCGAAAATCTCGACGAACTTGGCGAGTTCGACGTCCTCACCCTCGATACGCCGGACGCGGCGGAGGTCGTCGCACGCGCGCCGGACCTGTTGGCGGACGGCGGCTCGCTCGGCGTCTACGCGCCGTTCGTGGAGAGCGCCCGTGACGTCGAAACGGCCGCTCGGGAAGCGAATCTCGACGACGTTCGCACGATGGAGACCATCCAGCGCGAGATGGACTTCGACGAGCGCGGAACGCGTCCGTCCACGAGTCCCGTCGGCCACACCGGGTATCTCACCTTCGCGCGGAAGACGTAGCGCGAGACGGCGGTTCTCGATATCATTTTTCTTTTGACGCGCCCCGCGGTAGCGGGGGCGATTCGGGACTGCTCGGAGCGGTCGGTGAAAGACGGTCGGTCGTCAGTGCCTGCCGGTGTCGTACTTGTAGGTCGCGTCGTCGGGGTCGATGCCGAACTCCTCGGCCATCTCCTCCGCGTCCTCGTCGCTCGAAGGCTCTCCCTCGTGCGGCCGGGCGTCCTTGAACCGTTCGCGGAGACGGTCGGGCATCTCGAAGGAATCGACGGCGAGCACCATTGGAATGGCGTCGGGTTCGATGTCGTCCCGTTTCGAATCGAGGCGGTCGCGGAGTTTCGACGGGAGGTCCCCGACGTCGAGGGGTTCGAAACCGAACTGGGCGAGGTAATCGGGCACGCCGACGAGGGAGTACACCTCCTCGAAGTCGTCGTCGCTCGCCTTGTCGATGAGGCGTTCGATGACGTGCGCGCCGACGCCCTGCCCGCGCCACGATTCGACGACGCCGATGCTCGTCAGCTCACAGATTTCGGGGGCATCGTCCGGCTTGTGGATTCGAATCCGCCCGAATCCGGCCTTTTCACCCGACGTTTCGTCCACGACGACGACGTAATCCCGGGAACGAAAGGCGGTTTCGTCGAGCCCCATCGCTTCGATGTTATCGAGCAACCAGACCTCCTCGCGGTTTTTAGCATCCCGGACGTACATGTCGGGAGATACGTTCGCAAGCGTCAAAAAGTCATCCGTGGGTGGGCGTTGAAGTGGCTAGCCGAGAAATGACGACCGTCCGATGAGTCGGTCGAAGGTCATGAATCAGTGGGGAATAGTTCTCATGCTATCAGTGGTAGCGATACAGATAGCGCTCGAAGCCTACAGCGCGGTTACGAACAGCGGAATCGCCGAATTCGACGGGTATCTCGCGTTTGCCCTGCTCTGGGTTGTGTTTGGTCTCGTGGCGTTTCACCAGCATGGGACGACGCGACTCACCATTCTCACGGTTCTCCTGCTGGTCGTGGGGGATTACTGAAAGGATACGTTCTGCTCACTTCGAACCCGGTTATCGGAGATGGGATAGCCGAGATTCTGTCGGAGGGGGTGCCTTGCTGTACGTCCTCCAGATTCGGGTCAGCCCTTCACAGCCCTTCCAGCGAGCGTAGTTTCTGTTCGACGTCCGGCGGCGCGGCACTCGGCCCGTCGCGGACGCGGTGGTCGGGGACGAGAATCGGGGCGGGGTTCTCGTCGAGCGCGGTCCTGACCAGTTCCAAGTCCGCGTCCTCGGTGTGGTCGATACGGGAGGTCATCCGGGCGACGGTTTCGACGTTCACCTGCTCGCCGTAGGGAACGTTGCGCACTGACTCGAGCACGCTTCGTTGGTCCGTCGGGAGGGTGAGCGCGACCTGTACGTCAGAAAAGTCGTCCTCGACGCCTTCCAGATACGCCATGATACGGTCGAGGACGGCGTGGTCGTCCAGTGCGTCGTCGTCGGGGTCGTGCGGAAACGTCACGCGCAGGACGCGTCCGCTGGCGACGCCGACCTGCACTGCTCGCTCCAAATACGGGGAGTGCTGCGCATAGATTCCGGCAGTCTCGTCCATAGCGACGGCAACGAACTTCATGACCTTCAAGATTCGTCCCGCGGACGCAAACCTTATGTACAAACTAGTCCGTTGATGTACTACAATGAACGTAGATGGTGCGCTCGCACCCGCGGTCGAATCCATCCTCCGGACCGCTCGGGAACGGACACCCGGCGAGGACGCAGAGCGGGTCTCCGTGGACGCGCGTTCGTTTTCGGACGCGCTCGCGGACGCGGAGGAAAACGGACGGGTGCCGCTGATAGCGGAGGTAAAGCCGACGAGTCCGACGACGGACGGCGAACGAACCGACGATCCGGTCGAACTGGCCGAAACGATGGTCGAGAACGGGGCAACGGCCCTGTCGGTTCTCACGGAACCGGAGCACTTCGGCGGCAGTCCCGAGAACCTCCGTCGAATCCGCGAAGCCGTGGACGTACCGGTTCTCCGCAAGGACTTCATCGTCCGAGAGGAGCAACTGGACGCGGTGGCCGCGGACCTCGTGCTCCTCATCGTCCGCTTCGTGGACGACCTGGAGGGACTGCTTTCGGCGGCCGAAAAGCGCGGCTTTCAGGTCCTCGTCGAAGTCCACGACGGGGAGGAACTCCGAGAGGCGCTCGATGCGGGAGCGACCATTATCGGCGTGAACAACCGCGACCTCGCGCGATTGGAGGTCGATTTGGGAACGTTCGAATCGGTCGCACCCGTGGTTCCCGAGGACACGACGCTCGTCGCCGAAAGCGGTATCACGACGACGGCGGACGTCGAACGAATGTGCGACGCCGGGGCGGACGCCCTGCTCGTCGGGAGCGCCATCATGGACGGCGACGTCGGCGAGAACACGCGGAGGTTGGTGAACGCATGAGCGATACGAACGACATGAACGGAGCGAGCGGAATGAACGAGACGAAGTTCGGAGAGTACGGCGGCCAGTACGTCCCCGAAGTGCTGATGCCCGCAATCGAGGAACTCCAGTCGGCCTACGGGCGCTACGTGCTGGAGAACGAGGACGGCTTCATGGACGAGTTCCGCCGCCACCTCCGCGATTTCGGCGGCCGACCGACGCCGCTCCAGCGCGCCGACGCGCTGAGCGAGCGATACGACCGCGAGGTCTACCTGAAACGCGAGGACTTGCTTCACGGCGGGGCGCACAAATTGAACAACGCGCTCGGACAGGTGCTGCTGGCGAAGTACATGGGCAAAGAGCGCATCGTCGCCGAGACGGGCGCGGGACAGCACGGCACCGCAACCGCGATGGCCGCCTCGTACCTCGACATCGACTGCGAGGTGTTCATGGGCCGAACCGACATCAACCGCCAGCGCCCGAACGTCTTCCGAATGCGAACCCACGACGCCGAGGTCAACCCCGTCGATGTGGGTTCGGGAACGCTGAAGGAGGCCATCAACGAGACCATGCGCGACTGGGCGACGAACGTCGAGGACACCCACTACGTCATCGGGAGCGTCGTCGGCCCCCACCCGTTCCCGAAGATGGTCCGCGACTTTCAGTCGGTCATCAGCGAGGAAGCCCGCGAGCAGATTCGCAAGAAGACCGGGCGACTCCCGGATAGCGTGGTCGCCTGCGCGGGCGGCGGGTCGAACACCATGGGTGCGTTTCACAATTTCGTCGAGGATGAAGACGTCTCTCTGTTCGCCGTCGAAGCGGGCGGTTCGGGGCTGACTATCGACGAGGATGAGGGCGTCGCGCCGCACTCAGCGTCCCTTTCTTCCGGACAGGACGGCGTGCTCCACGGTGCCCGAACGAAACTGCTCCAGAGCGGGGACGGTCAAATTCTCGAATCCCACAGCGTGAGCGCGGGACTCGACTACTCCGGCGTCGGGCCGGAACTCGCCCACCTCGTCGAAACGGGGCGGGTGACGCCCGTCAACGTCGGCGACGACGCGGCCCTCGAAGCCTTCCACCGACTCTCGAAACTGGAGGGAATCATCCCCGCGCTGGAGTCGAGTCACGCGGTTGCCTACCTGGAACGGGCGGCGCAACGCGCCGCAGATGGGTCGAGCGGGCATGGCCCGCGAGACGAGGCGGACGAGTTGGGCGATCTCGTGATCGTCAACGTCTCCGGACGCGGCGACAAGGACCTCGATACGGTCATCGAGGAGAGCGCGAAGCGTGGTATCAATGCGGCACCGAGTATGGAGGTGTTTGAATGAGTGACCCCGCGTCGGACCTCGAAGCCGCCTTTGCGGACGAACCGGCCCTGATTCCGTACGTCGTCGCTGGCGACCCGGGTATCGAAGAGACGAAGGAGTACGTCCGGGCGCTGGTCCGCGGCGGCGCGGACGTCATCGAACTCGGCCTACCGTTCTCGGAACCCATCGCGGACGGGCCGACGATTCAGAACGCCATCCAGCGCGCGCTTTCTGGCGGGATGACGCCGGACGACTACCTCGAACTCGTCTCGGAATTGGACGTGGACGTGCCCGTCGTCTGCATGACGTACTACAATCTCATCTATCAGTATGGAGACGAGGAAGGCGTCGAAGCGTTCGTCTCCGCCGCCGCCGACGCCGGGGTGTCGGGACTCATCGTCCCCGACCTTCCCGTCGAGGAGAGCGGTCCGCTCCGCTTGGCGTGCGACGAGTACGGACTCGATTTGGTGTTCATTATCGCGCCGACGACGACGGACAGGCGCAAGCGGCGCATCACCGAGCAGGCCTCCGGATTCGTCTACGTGCAGGCCCGAATGGGAACGACGGGCGCACAGGCGGACGTGAGCGGCGACACCCACGACAGCCTCGCACGACTGGCCGAAAGCGACCTGCCGAAAGCGGTCGGCTTCGGCGTGAGCGAGGGCGAACACGCCCGCGAAATTGTCTCGGCGGGAGCGGACGGCGTCGTCGTCGGCAGCGCGCTCGTCGATATCGTCGCGTCCGGCGAGAACGTCGCGGAGCGACTCGAATCCAAAGCCGCGGAACTCAAATCCGGGGCACGCGAAGGGGAACAAGAGATACCGGAACCGGAACGAACTTCAAACTAGCTTGCTACAGAGTCACATACAATGAATACAGGAATCACAGCGCGCCTCGACCGAATCGGGCGTGACGGACGCTACGTCATCGTCCCGATGGACCACGGAATCACACTCGGCGCGGTACGGGGTCTGAAGGACATCGAATCGACAATCGACGCGGTAACGCGAGGGGGTGCCGACGCCGTTCTCACGCAGAAGGGAATCGCACCGCGCGTCCATCCGAACAAGAACGACGCGGGCTACATCGTCCATCTGAACGCCTCCACGACCATCGGCCCGGACTCGAACGATAAACGCATGACCGGGACGGTACAGGAGGCTATCGCGGCGGGTGCCGACGCCGTTTCGCTCCATCTCAACGTCGGCAGCAACTACGAACCCAAACAGATCACGGACCTCGCGGAAGTCTGCGACACGGCGGGTAAGTTCGGAATTCCCGTCCTCGCCATGTCCTACGCACGGGGTCCGGGAATAGACGAACACGACGCGGAAAGCCTCGGCCACGCGGTGCGGTTGGCGGAGGAACTCGGTGCCGACGTGGTGAAGACGGCCTACAGCGGCGACGCCGAGAGCTTCGAGCACGTGGTCGAATCGACGCGCCTCCCCGTCGTCATCGCGGGCGGTGCACCCGAGGGTGACAAGGCGACCCTCGAAGCGGTCCGCGGCGCGATGGACGCTGGCGGTGCGGGCGTCTCCATCGGCCGGTCAGTCTTCCAGCACGACGACCCGGAGGCCATCGCACGCGCAGTGACCAGCGTCGTTCACGACGACCTGTCCGCCGAGGACGCGCTGAACGAGGCGGGGCTGTCGGTCGAAGCCTGATTATAGCAGTTCGGGAAACTCCGCGAGCGACGTGAGCGTGTGCGTCGGTTCGTGGGCTGATTCTATCCGTCGGTTTTCGTGAGGAACCCACACGGAGTCGATGCCGAGCGCGTTCGCACCGGCGACGTCCGCCCGCAACGAGTCGCCCACGTGGAGCGCGTCGTCCGGTGCCACGCCGAGGTCGGTCAGTGCCTTCTCGAACGGGGCCGCGTCGGGTTTCGGCGGGACGCCGTTTCGCGGGTCCACGAAGACGAGCGTATCGAACGCGTCGGCGATGCCGAGCGCGTCCAGTTTGACGGTCTGTGTCGCCTCGTCTCCGTTCGTCACGAGTCCGACGTTCGTCTCGCTGGCGGCCGCCAACGCGTCCTCGGCACCGGGTCGGAACGAAACCGCCGAGTGATCGACACACTCCTCGTACGCGGCGGCGAAACAGAGTTCGTAGAACTCGTGCGACGTTTCCGCGGTCGGGATGTCGTCCACCGCCTCGATGATGTCGGCGACCGTACAGTACTGTTCGACGGACGCGCGGTCGAACGCGTCCGTGAGGACCGCCCCCTCGTCTTGCTCGGAGACGCACAGCGTCGAAGAGAACGGCATCGAGAGTGGTCATTCGTTAGTTGTGTTCGATGGTGTGATAAAAAGATGTCGAGTGGTGAGCGATGGAGAAACGAGTGAGAGGGTGACGAGCGGGGGAGTAACGGATGATGGAGTGACGAATGATTGAGTGGGACGAGCGATGGGTTCTCGCCGACGGCCGCCGATTCGGACAGACCAACTGTGGTCGTCGTCCGCTGCAAATTCGATAGCGGGGAGCAGAGAAGTTGCGGATTCCGCCACGTTCAAGCCGTGGGGCTACGAGCGATTCAGCATGACACGTTCCGTATGGTTGAAGGCCGACGCCTCCGTCGGCGACTGGGACACCCGGCGCAAACGAATCACGGCCGGATTGGAAGCCGGTGTGGACTGGATTTTGGTGGATGACGGCGACGTCGAGCGCGTTCGAGAACTCGGCGAAGTGAACGTCGCGGCGTTTCGCTCCGAGGGCGACGTGCACGTCTTCGACGCCGAGGACGACGAGCGCAACCGGGCCGACGCTCGAATCGTCGGGAAGGACGGCGAGGGCGACGGGACGGTCGACCTCCCCTCGGATTTCTCCGGCTCCGCCGACCTCTCGACGCTCCGCCGGGAGGACGAAGCCGAGGGTGCCTACGTGAGAATCCTGAGCGAGGAGTACGAAGCGTTCGCCGAGGCAGCGGCCCAGGAAGCCGACTACACCATCGTCGTCGGCGAGGACTGGACCATCATCCCGCTCGAAAACCTCATCGCCCGAATCGGCGAGGAGACGGACCTCGTGGCGGGCGTCACGAACGCCGAAGAGGCCCGAACCGCGTTCGAGACGCTGGAACTCGGCGCGGACGCCGTTCTGCTCGACAGCGACAACCCGGACGAAATCCGGTCGACGGTGGAAGTGCGCGACGCCGCGGAGCGCGAAACGCTGGACCTGGAGTGGGGCGAAGTGCTCACCATCGAACAGACCGGCAGCGCGGACCGCGTGTGCGTCGATACCGGGTCGCTGATGGAACACGACGAGGGCATGCTCGTCGGGTCAATGTCGCGCGGCCTCTTTTTCGTCCACGCCGAGACGGCGGAGTCGCCCTACGTCGCGTCGCGGCCGTTCCGAGTGAACGCCGGGGCGGTCCACGCCTACGTCCGCACCCCCGGCGGCGGGACGAAATACCTCGCGGAACTCCAGAGCGGCGACGAGGTGCAAGTGGTCGATACCGACGGCAAGACCGCGAAGCGGTGGTCGGTCGGGTAAAAATCGAGAAGCGACCCATGTTCCGCCTCGAAGTCGAGACGGCGGACGGCGACCGCGTGGAGACGCTGCTCCAGAACGCGGAGACCATCAAAGTCGCCACGCCCGACGGACGGAAGGCCGTGACGGACATCGAAGTCGGCGACGAAGTAAAACTGTTTCTGGAGGGAGGCGCGCGACACTTCGGCGAGAGCGTCGAAGAGAGTATTATTGAGCAGTAGCGTCGGCGTCGAGCGGCGACGTACACCACTGACAGAAGTCGAGGTCGGCGTCCACTTTTCGTCCGCAGTTCGGACAGCGCCTCGTCCCGTCGGCCGCCTCTTGAGCGGCACGATTGTTGCGAATCGCCGACCAGTAGGCGTCGAGGATGTTACACAGCGAGACGAACAGGACGGGGAGGGTCTGTTGTATGTTGATGTTTTCGCTCGCCTGCATGTAGCCGGACCAGCCGCCGTTCTGGACCGCCTGTACCATCTCCGGGGGGATGAACAGGTAAGCGGTGAGGAACGCGAACCCGAACCAGAGGAACGCGCGAAGCCACTCCCGGAGATAGAGATGGCCCGCTCCGGGGTAAATGAACGCGAACAGGGCCGCGAGCCACGGTCGCTTTTTGTTCCGTGTCACTAGTCGTTGATAGCTGGTCGAGCGTGTTAAACCCTTCCGATGCGCCGTTTTAACGGGAATCCGACGAGGCGGTCAGTTACTGCGCAGTTCGTCGACGAGTTGCGAGAGCGTGGCCAAGTCGTACTGACCGGGTGCGGTCGCGTCCGCCGGTTCGAGGGGCGCGTAGCCGATTTTCGACCCGTACAGCGGAGCGACGGCCCGCGAGTGACGGCCGACTTCGCCCATCGCCATCGTCGCGACAGTTTGCCCCCGCTCCGTGAGGAGATTCGTGACGCGGAACAGGTCGAGCACGTCGGACTCGGACTGGGCGGTGACGGCGAGTTTGCCCACGTCGGCGTGGTCGGTACAGTTTTCGAGCAGTTCGCGCATCCGTCGCTGCGACGGCGTTTCCTCGAAATCGTGAACCGAAGCGACAACGAGCACGTCGTTGTTCCGCGCGTGCTCGGCGAGGTTCCGTCCGGGGGCCGTAAACAGCGTCTCCAGTTCGAGGTCGATAGCGTCCACCGCCGGGTGGTCGGTTGCTTCGCGGAGTGCATCGAGGCGCTCGTCGCCGGTCGCTTCTCCACCCTCCCACTCGGCGCGATTCGTGGCGATGACTGGCAGTTCGCCGTCGTAGGTGGACAGCATCGAAAGTGGGTCGTCCGCGAGGTCCATCCGGAACTCGACGATATCGGCGTGGTCACGGGCGTGGGGTTCATCGCCGAGGTCGGCCGTGCTCACAGCGAGCGAAAAGGAATCGACGTCCATATCCGCACCTTCGACCCGCCGAATAAAAGATTACTCGGAATAGGGTTCGTGAGTGACGAAGAATCCGGTTCCGTCCCGCTCTACGTCGCTCACGGTGTACAACTGGATGTCGCGCTCTTGGGCCGTCTTGACGGCGAAATCGTAGTACGTAGCGTCGTACTTGAGGTCGCCGCCGTGGTCGCCGACGAACGTCCGATGGTCGTCGAGTCGCCGAGAGATGACGCTTCGGGAGAGTTCCGGTGTGGTTTCGGCCCGCTCCGCGAACAGTTCGACGAAATCGGGTTCGAGTTCGTACCCCACTGAGTTTCGACCCGCGACCATCGCGGCGAGCGAGGTCGTTCCCGTCCCCCAAAACGGGTCGAAAACGGTGTCGCCGTAGACGGAGAACATCGAAATGAGCCGATACGGGAGCTCGAAGGGAAACGCCGCCGAGCGCTCGCGGAGGTCGCCGTGGTCGAGCAGTTGCTCCTCGCCGCGAACGTCCGTCCAGAGGTCGGAAAACCACTCGTTTCGCTCCTCCCAGAAGTACGCGGACTCGTAGCGATGGTCGACGCCCGGTTCGAACGCGCGGGTGTCGCCGTTCCGGAAAACGAGGAGGTATTCGTGTTCGAGCGCGGCGTAGGCGTTCGGCGGGAGCATCCCCGACCCCATGAACTTCGTCAGGCGGTTCGAGGGTTTGCGCCAGAGGATGTCGGGAAGGGACTTCAGACCGCGCTCCCGGAGGTCACGGAGAACGTGGGCGTGGTTCGGAAACGACTGAAACGTCCCGTCCACCTTTCGGGTGGCGTCGCCGACGTTTATCACCGCAATGCCGCCGGGTTTCAGCACGCGGACGAGTTCGGCCCAAACGGCGTCGAGTTCGTCGTGCATCAACTCGAACGCCGTATCACCGTCGCCCGCCGAAAGCGCCGCCTCGATTTCGGGGTTCGCGTCGGCGAAGAGGTCGTCCCACATCTCTATCATCGGATAGGGGGGAGAAGTGACAACGAGGTCTATCGAATCGTCGGGAAGCGAGGTATCGCGCGCGTCACCGACGTGAATCTCGTGCTCGGTTTCCATTGCGGTAGCTTTCTGAAGCTATCGGCGCAAGATAAAAACCTCTTTTCAAACGCGTCTACAGCGCGACGGTTCCTTCTTCGGCTTCGAGCAGTTCGTGATATCGGTTGCGAATCGTGACCTCGCTGATGTCGGCCACGTCGCTGACCTCGGCCTGCGTCGTCTTCTCGTTGGTCAGGAGCGCGGCGGCGTAGACGGCGGCCGCGGCGAGTCCGACCGGCGATTTACCGCTGTGGACGCCCTGTTCTTTCGCGTTACGGAGGAGTTCGCGGGCGCGGTGTTCGGCTTCGTCGGAGAGTTCGAGCCCGGACGCGAATCGCGGGACGTAGCTCTCGGGGTCGGCAGGTTTGACTTCGAGGCTGAGTTCGCGCACGACGTAGCGGTAGGTTCGCGCCACTTCGCTTTTATCGACGCGGCTGACCTCGGTGATTTCGTCCAAACTGCGCGGGACGCCGGCCTGGCGCGCGGCGGCGTAGACACAGGATGTCGAGACGCCCTCGATGGAGCGACCCGGTAGGAGGTCCTCGTTCAGCGCGCGGCGGTAGATGACGCTGGCCATCTCGCGCACGTTGTCGGGGAGGCCGAGCGCGCTGGCCATCCGGTCGATTTCGCCGAGCGCCTGCTTGAGGTTCCGCTCCTTGCTGTCGCGGGTGCGGAAGCGCTCGTTCCACTTGCGGAGCCGTTGCATCTTCTCGCGCTGGCGGGAACCGAGCGAGTTACCGTAGGCGTCCTTGTTCCGCCAGTCGATGTTGGTCGACAGCCCCTTGTCGTGCATCGTGTTCGTCGTCGGCGCACCGACGCGGGACTTCTCGTTTTTCTCCTTCGCGTCGAATGCTCGCCATTCCGGGCCGCGGTCCACGTTGTCCACTTCGACGACCAGACCGCAGTCCTCGCAGATGGTTTCGCCGTGACCGGAGTCGGCGATGAGCTTACCGCTACATTCGGGGCAGCTCCGTCCCTTCTGCCCGCTTTTCTCTACTTCTGTTTCTTCGCTTCTCGTTCGGATAGTCGTGTTTTGCATGTGCAATACCTCCTCGGTGGGAGAGCGCGTCAGCTACCGGGCAGGAGAATCCTGAAAAACCCGGGCACCGCTAGTCTTAACACGTCGTTAGGACGAAAGGTACTTAAACGATTCGTTTTTCGACCGTGTTGAGTTCGTGAAACACACACACGCGCCGTGAAATAGCCGTCCAGCGTCAGGCCAGCGAAATATTTAAGGATAGGTTTCGACGGGGTAACGAAACGTTTACTCGCTCCCGACCGAACCGCGGGGTGATGGTTTCGAACCGCGTCGTCTCCCTCGCGCCGAGCGTCACCGAAATCTGTCGGGCGCTCGACGCAACGGACCGACTCGTCGGTGTTACCCACCACTGCCGACCCGACGTTCCCGCGGTCGGCGGGTGGCTGAACCCGGATTTCGATGTGGTCGAGGCGCGCGACCCCGACCTCGTTCTCACGACCGACGCGTTACAGGCGGACGTGCGCGACGACCTCCGGGACCGCGGGCACCGCGTCGTCCACGTCGAACCGGAAACGCTCCCCGAAGTCGTCGAATCGTTCGCCACGGTGGGACGCGCCATCGGGAAACCGACCGCCGGCCGCGCCCTCGCGCGGCGCGCTCGGAGTCGAATCGAGCGGGTTCGCCGACAGGTCGCCGACGAACGACGGCCGGTCGTCTACTGCGAGGAGTGGTCCGACCCGCCGACCGCGGCCGGAAACTGGGTGCCCGATGCGGTTCGGGCCGCTGGCGGCGAGTACCCGTTCGTGCCGTCGGGCGAGCGCTCCCACCGAGTCGATTCGGACGCCATCGAGGACGCGGAACCGGAACACGTCTTCCTCCACGTGTGCGGGCGAGGCGAACGAAGCGACCCCGAAACCGTGCTGTGCCGCGACTGGGACGTTCCCGCACTCGAAACGAGGGCCGTCCACGTCCTCGACGACTCCCTGTTGAATCAGCCGAGTCCGCGACTCATCGACGGCATCGAGACGATGGCGCGAACGCTCCACCCGGACGTGGTGGAGTAGCAACGTCCAAGTACGGACGGAAAGGAAAGCCACCATGCACGTCGGCGTTGGCAGTGGAAATCCGGTGAAGGTAGCCGCGGTGGAGTCCGCCCTCGGCGGACGACTCGGCGCGCGGGTCGAATCCGTCCCCGTCGAGTCGGGCGTCGCGGAACAGCCGTTCGGCGAAGCGGAGACGATAGCGGGCGCGGAGAACCGCGCTCGGCGCATCAGGGAGTCGAGGGACGGATACGAACTGGGCGTCGGACTGGAAGGCGGCGTCGCCGAGGTCCCCGGAACCGGCGGCCTCTATCTCATCATGTGGGCCGCCGTGACCGACGGTGAGACGATGGGGCGCGGCGCGGGGCCGCGGCTTCGACTCCCGGAACCCGTCGCCCGTCGAATCCGGGACGGGGAGGAACTCGGCCCCGTGATGGACGACGTTCTGGGGGAAGACGACGTGGCGAAAAAGCAGGGCGCGGCGGGCGCGCTCACGGACGGAATCATCGACCGGCAAGAAGCGTTAGAACAGGCGGTCGCCGGGGCGCTCGCCCCGTTCGTCACCGATTTCTATACGTCGTCAGTCGTCGAGTGAAGCGGGTTCCTCGACGGACACGTCGCGTCCCTCCTCGACCGCTTGGGTCAACGAGACGTTGAGCGAGAACATCGACCCGACGCCGCCGACGAGCGTGACAATGTTCTTCACCGCGTGGTCGAGGATGGCCGCACCGAGGGCCACTTCCCACGAAATCGGCGTCAGACCCGCGACGAAGACCGTGAACGCGGCCTCGTACAGGCCGACACCGCCGGGCGAGAGCGGGAGCACCT
>NZ_MEIH01000058.1:0-1741 GCF_001723155.1 Haladaptatus sp. W1 | reverse complement strand
CGGATAACATGTTCTCCCGCCAGTTCCTCTCGATGGTTTCGACGACGACGCTCGTGATTGGCGCGTTGCTCGTGGGCGACGCCATCCACGGGTCGGTCGTGCTGGGGACGTACGGAGTGACGTCGCCCGCGTTCGTCCTTCGGGTACTTCCCGGTCTCGCGTTCATCTGGCTGGGATACACCCTGCGCGAGCACCACGAGAAGTTTCTCAACTCGTACTTCGCGGGGCGGGAGGCGGCGGCGAGACCCGACGACGGTGGAGAGGAGTTCGACGAGCGGATGTCCCCGCTCTCGGACGAGAGCATGGCGAACCTCGAAGCCGCGAGCGGGAACGAGATAAAAGCGAGTGAACTCATTGCAGAACGTTTATGCTTGTGCCCCATTAGCACAAACCATGGCGTTGAAGACTAGCGTCCCGAAGTCGTTGCGTGGTCCAATTGGGCTACTGTCGATAATCGTCGCTCTGCTCGGAGCCGTTATCGGCTACATCTTCCTCCTGTTCGGGGTATCGCTGTATTTCCAACTGGTTCCGCAAATGAACGAGACGATGACGCAGAGCGAATCGCTCGTCGTCATCGTGACCGGTTGGTTAGGGGGTCCCGGGGCGTGTTCACTTCCGATTATGGATTTAAGTGGCAGAAAATCAGGTTCAGTCTTCTTGGTTGTCCTGGTCGGTGGGGAGATCGTCTTGGCGTCGCACTCGGCCGCATGCATCGTAGCATCATCGACCATTCCAACGATATCCGCTGCGCTGCAATCCGCTGCCGCTCATTCCCGCCGCTACCCCGTTATCAGGCCCGGTGTGATTCGAGACTCTCGAATACCTTCTTTCCTCTTCGTGTTGCGAGTTCGGACGGTGGGGCAACGCGATACGCAAGTTCTGTTCGATGCTGCTCATCGGTTGATGAGTCGTTACGAAGAATCGCAACCAACATCCCATCAGACGAGCGCAAAAGGATGCTGTCCCCTGTGACTGACGACCGCAATCCCTTCAATGTCTGTTGAACGAGTTCTTGGGCTTCTGCTGGCTTGATTGTGAGTTGCACGGTGTCAAATTCTGGCCGATCACGAGTCGTTGCTGTCATGCTTCGTTTTCATCGGGTTAGACGATTGTAAACCCATCTCTCATTAACCTGTGCCCGCGCGTTCTCTCCTGTCCAAACGACGAATCAGCGTGATCCGAAGGCTGTAACATCTTCAACTCTGAAAAATTTCGGACGGAAGCGAACTCATCGGGCACCGAGCGGTCGGTGAGCTATTGATTCTCACTTCATTATCCGTACCGAAGACATCTAGTTGATCGACAGAAGATGCAGATAGTTGCACCCTCGATAGAATTATTGCACTCCACAACTAATAGTCGAGTATGACTGACGCACCGGGAACCGACGTGTGGAAAGAAAACACGAGTGCGTTCGACCGTGTTCGCTCGATCGCCGTGACACTCTTACAATCACGCACCGCCGACTGGATCGCCGAGGAAGCCCTGGTCGCTGGAAATACTGCCCGTGACCATCTTCAGCGACTCGTCGATATGAACGTCCTTCAGACTGTTTCGGGTGAGCAGGCAACGCTCTATCAGCCTGATCCGCTTTACACGCGGATGCGAGCGCTCCGTGACTTGCTGGATGACCGCGATCGCGATGATCTCATCCAATTGCGTGCTGACCTCCAAGAGCAAATCGAATCATGGCAACATGAGTACGATGTCGACTCCCCAGACAGGCTCCGTGAACTGGCTG
>NZ_MEIH01000057.1:0-13522 GCF_001723155.1 Haladaptatus sp. W1 | reverse complement strand
CCGATATCGAGCAGGCAGCGACGCAAATCGTTGGCGGCGCCTGTTCGAATGCGGGGCAGGTGTGCAACAGCGTCGAACGCGTCCTCGTCCACGACACCATCGAAGCGGATCTCATCGACGCATTGGTCACCGCCGCCGAATCGCTGACTGTCGGCGACCCCTTTGACGAGGAAACCGACATCGCCTCGATGGTCGACGACGACCAGTTCGAAACGGTAGTCGAGTTGTTCGAGGCGACCGTCGAGCAAGGTGCAACCGTAGAGTGTGGTGGTTCCTACGGGGACGACCTTGGAGAGCGCGTTTTCGAACCCACCGTTCTCTCCGATGTTACGCCGGAGATGCCTGCCGCTACTGAAGAGACGTTTGGGCCGCTCGTTCCGGTTATCTCTGTCGGGGATTTCGACGAAGCGATCGAAGAGGCCAACAATACGAACTATGGACTCGAGGCGGGTCTGTTCACGCAAGACATCGACCGTTCGAAGCGCGCCGCTGACGAAATCGACGCGGGGGGTGTCAACATCAACACCGTCTCCGGATTCCGTGCTGATCATATGCCGTACGGTGGATTCAAGGACTCTGGCGTGGGAAAAGAAGGCATCAAGTACGCCGTCAAGCACTTTTCGCGTCAAAAACTCGTTGGCTTCCATCAGGGCTTCAACGCCTAAGACGACTTGCATAGCCGGACGGCGACGACTATTCGATGGAAACCCACGTCCGCTCGGCTTCCGACTCGTATACAGCCTCCATCGCCCTCATGTCGACGAGGGCGTGTTTACCGTCGGGGTGGATCGATGCGTTGCCACGCACGCGATCGGCAAAGTAGTCGAATTCCTCGAGCATTTGATCAATCTTTGTGAGTTCGATGGACGACCGGCCGTCACCCCGAGAAATGTGGAGTTGACGCACCTGATCCTGAAAGAACGCAGGTTCGATTCGAACCTGTCCCTCAGTCCCAGTAACGGTGATACCGCTGGACTGGCGGGCGTTATGACTGGCATAGCAGGACGCGAAGACTTCGTCGGGGAATTCCAGCGTGAACGACACCGTCTCATCCACATCGTCGAAAGCGGTGTGAGTGCTCGCGGTTCTCCCCGTGACGGCCACTGGGTCGTCGTCCAAGAGGAAGCGAGCTGTGTTTAGCGGATAGATACCGATGTCGAAGAGCGCACCGCCACCGGCGAGTTCCTCGTCGAGTCGCCATTGCCCGGTGTCGGGATTCACACGGTCCAGTAACCGCTGGGACATATCCCCGCGAACCTCCATCGGTTTTCCAATGAAACCATCCGCAACGAGTTCTCGTGCACGTCGGACCGCTGGTTCCGTGTGCATCCGATAGGCGACCATTAGCTCGACGTCGGCCGCTTCACATGTCTCGATGAGGGACCGTGCACGGTCACTGCTGCGTTCTATTGGTTTCTCACAGAGAACGTCCTTTCCGAAGGATGCCGCGGTAGTCGCATATTCGAGATGGAGGGCGTTCGGCGTGCAGATATAGACTGCATCGTATCGGGTACGGGATTTACCGTCGTGAAATTCCTCGTAGCTTATCCCATCGACTTCCCCGCTCGTATCCGCCGCGATACGTTCAGCCTTTTCAGCGGTACTGCTAACCAATACTGTCGGTTCGCAACGACTGCTTTTTTCTAGCGCGGGCAGAGCGCGCCCCTTGGTAAACCAGCCGAGTCCGATTACAGCGAACCGAACCGGTTCGACGTCATCGGCGTCGACTGACTCCCAATTACGGGCACAGCCATTACTGATCGCTGTTTCGAGGTTCATGCATACAGTCATTGGACGCAGTCTATTAAAACCTCAGCGGCGGAAATCATCATCAACCCGTACCTTTTTTATCTAGCACGATAGATCAAACTTCGTTACCGTGACCCGAACTAACAGCCTCGTTAGCCACTTTGAGTGTTACGACTGTAACCAAACATACGACTTGGAACACACCGAATTCCCCTGCCCTGAGTGCGGGGGTATCCTCGACCCGAAGTACGACTACGACGACATCAACGTCTCACGTGCGGAGGTCGAATCCCGAAATGGGTCGATGTGGAAGTACCGGGAACTGCTCCCGATTCTCGATACGGACGACATCGTATCGATGGGGGAAGGAAACACCCCGATCGTCGACTGCCCCGAACTCGCAGAGGAGATGGGTGTCGCCCGCGTGGCGATTAAAGACGAGGGACAGAATCCGACGAACACGTTCAAAGACCGTGGAGCCTCGGCATCCATCTCTGGAGCGTCTCAGCAGGCCATCGAGGAGGTGGCAATTCCATCGGCCGGAAACGCCGGGCAGGCCGCATCGGCCTACTCCGCTCGGGCCGGAATGGATTGCCACGTCGTGCTTAACTACCAATCGAACGATATTCAAAAGACGATGGTGGAGGCCCATGGGGCGGACCTCCATCTAGTCGACGGAAAACTCGACAAGGCGGGCGGGACGTTCGGGCAACTGAGAGATGAACACGGTTGGTACACCGTCGCGACATTCCAGACGCCTTTCAGACACGAGGGGAAGAAGACGATGGGACTCGAAATCTTCGAGCAGTTCGACTGGGACGGTCCCGACGAGATATTCTATCCCACCGGTGGGGGCGTCGGTTTGATCGGCATCTGGAAGGCCTATCAGGAACTGTCACGACTGGGCTGGCTCGAAGATGAGACCCCTCCGAGCCTGCACGTTGCCCAGTCGAGTGGCTGTGCCCCCGTCGTCGAAGCCATAGAGAACGGTCGTGAAGAGCACGACGCTTGGGAATCTCCCGAATCTATCGGTCGAGGCATCGAGGTTCCCGATCCGGGTGCCTCGCCGTGGATGCTCGAAGCGGTGTACAAAACCGGTGGGACCGGTGTGGCCGTCTCCGATAGCGAAGCACTCGAGGGAGCTTTGGCTGGGGCACGGCATGCGGGCGTAGAGATGTGTGTCGAACCCGGTGCCGCCCTCGCCGCGGCCATGCAGATGGCGGAAGAAGGACGATTCGACGAAGACGATGAAATTCTCATCATCAACACCGGGGCCGGAAACAAGGCGGCCGACGCCCTCGGATACGCCATCGAATGACCGGTCGAGAGGGGTTCTCAGGGTAGGATCCTTCGAACGCTGGGCGACCTCCGAGCGAAAATCTGGACCGAACCGCGCGTATACTCACTCTGTGAGAGCAGCCACGAGTGCCTGAATCGGCGTCGGGGGTCCCTGTTCGTCGTCGTGTATCCGGTCATGACCCTGCATATCCGTATCCAGGTCTCCGAGTTGCGTCCGACAGGACGCCCCCGGTGCGACGACGACATCCCCGGGACTGTCCGTAAGCTGATTTTTGAGAATCCCACCGATAGCTAGGCTCATGCCGTGGTGCTCGGCCTCGTATCCGAACGTCCCTGCCATGCCGCAGCAGGTAGAGTCGATGGGAGTAACGGGGTATCCCGCGCGTCGGAGGACACCAACCGCGTGATGGTCTTTCTTCGTCGCTTTCTGATGGCAGTGACCGTGGTACGCGAGCTCGATCGACGGCGCTTCGAAGTCGATGGATTCGTCCAACCCGAATACGTCGAGATACTCACAGACGCCATATGTATTTTCCGCGAGGGATTCGACCGCCGTCCCCGAGAGTAAGTCGAGGTAGTCCGACTGGAACATCACGGCATCCGAGGGTTCGACGAGAACGATATCCCACCCATCCTCTACACGTGGGACGAGTGCCGCCACGTTTTCGGCTGCCGTCCGGCGCGACTTATCGAGAAATCCCTTCGAATGAGCAGGTCGACCACTATCGGTTCGATCCGCGATATCGACGTGAACATTCGCAGCCTCGAGTATCCGTACCGTGGCCCGTCCAACGCCGGGATGGCTGTAATTCGTGTACGTGTCGGGAAAGAGGACCACTCGTCGCTCGGCGTCGGTCCGAGGAACCTGTGATCCTCCCCGTTCACGAAACCACTGTTGAAGAGTCTCCCGCTCAAACGTCGGTAGCGTTCGCTCACGGGCAATTCCGAAGAAGCGTTCCATGAGCTGTCGAGCGCCGGGGAGCTTCGGAAGGATGTTCGAGACCGGCGCGGTTAGACTCCCGAAGCGAGCGAGGTTGTCGACGTTGGCGAACATCCTATCACGAATCTTGGCACCGTCACGCTGGTGACGTGCATGAGTAACTTCAGCTTTGAGTTTCGCCATATCGACGCCGCTCGGACAGTCCCTTACACAGCCCTTACACCCGATACAGAGATCCAAAACCTCCGTGGCGAATTCCTCATCGGTTGGATCGTCGGGAAGGTCACCACTCATAGCCTGTCGGAGCATGTTTGCTCGTCCACGTGTGCTCGTAATTTCCTCGTCCGCCGCGCGGTACGTGGGGCACATGACGCCACCGGTCGTCTCCTGCCCGCCGCGACAGCCGCCACAGCCGTGGCAGAGTTCGACCATTCCTTGAAAGCCGTTCTCGTTCTCCCAGTTGAGACTCGGTTCGACCCCGTGGTCGAAATCGTATGTGCCGTCGAATCGAAGATTCTCGGCCATGTCGACGTCGCCACAGACTTGCCCTGGATTGAGGAGCCAATCGGGGTCGAAAGCCGACTTCAGCTCGCGGAACGTCCCCCAGAGTGATTCGCCGTAGAGCTTCCGATTCCACTGGGTGCGGGCGCGACCGTCGCCGTGTTCACCGGAGACTGCTCCATCAAACTCCACGACGAGGTCTGTCACGGCATCCGAAATAGCGACCATCGCCTCACGGTCGCCTGCAGACTTCGTGTCGATTAGCGGTCGAATGTGTAACACACCAGGCCCGGCGTGGCCATAGAAGGAGGCAAACGTGTCCCACTCCTCGAGGATATCCTGAAACTGGTCGATGAACTCCGGTAGGTGCTCAGCCGGAATGGCGCAGTCTTCAATGAAACTGATGTGTTTGGCGTTCGAAGTACGAGAGAGCAGGATCGGATTTGCTGCCTTTCGCATCTTCCAAAACGTCGCTCGTTGGTCGGCGTCGTGAGCCTCTAATGCGCTTCGAGCATATCGTTCTTCGCGTGTCGTTTCCGCTTTACCATCCCCAGCGGTTCGAGTGTTTCCGGCCTCGCTTCGAACGCGGTCCTCGATGAGGGATTGGGTTTTTTCACGACCGTCCTGCTCATTCTTCGCATAAAACTCAACGAGCAGGGCGGCAGTGGTTCCCGACGGCAAAAGCGATACTACCTCCGCGAATTCCGGGGTTTCTCCCGCCAGCTCGAGGAGCATATCGTCGATGAGTTCGACCGCCGCAGGGTCGTGCGCAAGCACGTGGTTAACGTCGGAGACGGCATCGTGTAGTCGGTCGTAGGTCAGTAGGGCGATCGCTTTGGTCTCCGGGACTCGTTCGAGCGAGACCGTTGCTTCCGTGACGACCGCCAACGTACCCTCGCTCCCTGCCAGTAGTCGTCCAAGGTTTACCGTTCCGGTTTGAGCCTCTTCGAGCAACAGGTCGAGATTGTATCCCGAAACGTTGCGCTTGAGAGAGGGATAACGTGTTTCGATCTCCTTAGCTTGTTCATCAATAACTGTGAGAACACACGCGTAGATCTGTGAGAGTAGATCGTCGGAATCGTGGTCGGCCCGTTCCCGCAGTTCCGAAACGTCTATCTCGCCGAACGTCGCGATAGTCCCGTCCGCCAGTACGACCTCACAGGATTCGATATACGCGTCCGTTTTTCCGTACTTCAGGGAATGTGAACCGGTCGAGTTGTTCCCGATAGCGCCACCAACCGCGCTTCGGTCCCCAGAGGCCGGGTCCGGAGCGAATTTCAAGTTTTCGGGGGCGAGTTGTCGATTGAGGTCTTCGAGTACTGTCCCCGCCTGTACGTGCGCCAACCGAGAATCAGGGTCGACCTCAAGTACCGAGTCCATGTGTCGTGTGAAGTCCAAGACGATGGCCTCGTTGACCGCTTGTCCCGCGAGACTCGTTCCACCACCGCGAGGGAGAACGGGAATTTCCCGGTCGGCACAGTAACGCATCACCGCGGATACGTCCTCGGTATTTCGTGGAAAGACGACGCCAATCGGCGTCACTTCGTAGGCGGATGCATCTGTCGCGTACAATTGTCGGGTATAGATGTCGAATCGAACTTCGCCCGCGATTCTCTGCCGAAGGTCGTCGACCAGATTCGGCCGTTCGACATCGCTGGCGACGAAATCATAGTCGGCTCGGCCGTCGAAAGCGGACGCTCCACTGTCCTTCTCTCCCCCTCGTTCATTCAGTGCCATCGGTTGTTAATCATTATAGTATACTCCACCTTTGATTTTCGGGTCCCTGTGCGATTCGAGGTGTGACTAGACGCGTAAACAATCTGTTCGTTGAACCGAGAATCGTTATTCGTTGAGTGGGATAGCGTGAGGCTTGGACGATGCTCCCTCGACCAAGTTTTGGGTGACCATCGATGAGGGATGTCCCGTTATCTCCTTTTCTCCACGGTGGTCCACTTGGCAAAGTCAAGGATGGTTGGTCGGTGGTCCAAATAATCTAGTCTGGGTCGGTGCCCTCGTATTATCTCCTTGCTGTACTGTCCGTATTTCGCCGTGGTTTCGGGAGATGACTCTGGGGAACTTTAATTGATTGTAACCTCTCCGAGAGGTGGATTCGATCTGGTCGCCGTCAATGAGTACTGTGAAGACATTCATACGAACGTTGGGCGACTTCTTTTATGTGTTCTATTAAGATTTTTCCCGTCCCGAATCTATTATCTGGTAGCGCTAGCTCTATCAATTTCTATTATTATCATATATGGGGGTTATCTGTCTGGTTTTGAGTTGGGGGAGTCGATTCTGCGTACGTTTTCGCTGAAGCTACCCGGTCCACTCACCGAGGAGGTAACGGCGCTGATCGACGAACACAGGTCCGATGGTTCGTATTCCATCCTCGGTTGGAAACCGGAGCAGCTACGCACCCTCTCCCGACTCATCGATACGGGAATCGTGGATGTTCGCGTCGGCCACGTGTTCTCGCTGGACGCGGTGAGGGTGGCACACAAACTGAGCCAGTCACGTCACGCGAAGGGGAGATCGTCCTCGAACTGTAACGCTGAAAACTCATCGAAGCACTTCCTTCGAGATTTATATGAAACGATAGTGGTGCAATAATGTAGACTTTTATATGGTTGGGACAGTCCGATTGTCACGAGGACGCGCGAAAGAGCTTCGATCTTTCGCGATGACGAGATACCCCGGCGTCTCAAACCATTTTATTCGAGGTGGTTCGCCGTAATTACCTTTGGCGTTCGTATCATCGATATCGATATTCTATGCCGATGAACGAAAAGACCGGCGAACACCGTGTTCTCGTCACTGGAGCGACCGGAACCGTCGGTCGCTCGCTCGTCGCACAGCTCTCGAACAATCCCGTAACGGTTCGCGTCGCAACGAGGGCGCCGTCAAAGGCACGCGAACGGCTCGGCAACGGACCGGAGTACGTCGAGTTCGACCTACATCGTCCTGAGACGTGGGGTGCCGTCCTCGAAGACGTCGACCGGATGTTCCTTCTCATTCCGCCGACTGTCGGCGTCGCGTCGGTTCGACGATTTGCTGATGCCGCCGGACGCGTCGGAGTCGATCATGTAACTTATCTCTCCATTCTCGGTGCGGAGAAACTGCCGATACTCCCCCATCGTCGCGTTGAGAAGCATTTGGCGGGGACCGATATGACGTGGACGTTCCTTCGAGCCTCCTACTTCATGCAAAACTTGAGCGGGATTCATCGGCCGGAAATCGTCGAACGCGACGAGATATTTATCCCGGCAGGAAACGGCGTAGTGAGTTTCGTCGACGCACGGGACGTCGCAGCGGTAGCGGCGACGGTGTTGACCGCCCCCGGCCACGGGAACCGGACGTACGACCTCACCGGTCCCGAGGCGGTGGACTTCGCCGCGGTCGCCGACGCGTTTAGCGACGTCCTCGACCGACGAGTGACGTACGCACGACCCTCGCGTCTCGCCTTCGCCCGGCACATGTATCGGAGGGGCGTTCCCACACCGATGGTCGCGTTTATGACGGTGGAATACTCCATTATCCGCCTCAGCCTGTCGGGGCGGACGACGAACGATGTCGCGGCCGTGCTCGGCCGACCGCCACGAACGGTTCGACAGTTCGTCGCGGACCACGTCGACGAATTTCGGCCGGAATGAACACGTCGTCCCCGATTCGTCCCAAGGATTACTCCGTGAAGAGTCGCAACAGAGATGGCCGAGATACGACGGAAAGCCAAATAGAAGATATCTCAAAATATCGTATCCAATATAGCCATATGACTATATATTTGAATGGAATATATATTTTGAGAAGTTTTTATAGTCTTCATTGAGAGTGTAGGGATATGGAGACACGGAAAGTGCAGATCACAGGCGGGTCGACGTACACCGTTTCCCTTCCAAAGGGATGGGCGACGGAAAACGAGGTATCGGAAGGCAGTGCACTCGGCATCTACCCGGACGAGTACACACTCATCCTCACGCCGAATCACCGCAACGAAGCGCTTGAAGGCCAACTCGACGGTACCGGTTGCAGCGGTGACGAACTCGTTCGCTCCGTGATCGCCATGTACGTAAGCGGGTTCGACGTCATCACGGTCGAAACGAGCCGTATCACGGGCGACGACCGACGCGCCATCCGCACGGCTACGCGGACGCTCGCCGGTTTCGAGGTGATCAAAGAGGGGGACAGAACGTTCGTCGTGCAAGTTCTCTTCGACTCCTCCCAGTTTTCGCTCACCAACGCGGTCGAGCGGATGCACGTCATCGCCCGCGAAATGTTGAAAGATGCCATACGCGCACTCACTGAGCGCGACGACGCGCTCGCGCGGGACGTTATCGACCGCGACGACGACGTCGATAGACTGTGGTTCGTCGTCTCACGGCTGTTCCGAAAGACGCTCCGAACGCCCGCTGCGGTCGAGGAACTCGACATCCCACGAGAGGTCTGTTTCGACCTCTTTACCGGCGCTCGCCAACTTGAGCGCATCGCCGACCACGCGGCGAAGATCGGTCAGGTCTCCGTCGAACTCGATTCTATCCCTGAACCCGTATCGACATCGGTCGTGGAACTCCACGAAGAGGCGGAACGCATCATCGAGACCGCCACGGAGGCCCTCCTCGCCGACGACCGTGAAAACGCTGTTCGACTGGCGAACGAGGCTCGCCACGCGGTTTCGGAAGTTGACCGGCACGGCCGCGCTATCGATGACCACCTCCGCGACCTCGGTCCACACCAAGCCCAGCAACTCCGACTGAGCATCGACTCCCTGTCGCGGTGTGCCGACTACGGTGGCAACATAGCCGAGGCGGCACTGCAAAAGGCCGCCCCGCGGCCGTAGCTCACGGTATAAAATAGTACAATTTCTGTTCCGACGTCTCGGCGGTTGCCCGTCAGTTATTCCGGTTCCACTCCTCGACGCCCGCCTCGGCTACTTCGCGGTCCTGCTCGACCGCGCCGCCGGAAACGCCGAACGCACCGACGACCTCCCCGTCACGTTCGAGGGGATAGCCGCCGCCGAAGACGACGATTCGGTTGTCGTCTGTCGTCTGGAGCCCGTAAAGCGAGTTCCCCGGTTCCGACGCTTCGGCCAGTTTGTGCGTCGGCATCTCCAGGGCGGCGGCCGTGTAGGCCTTATTCCGTGAGATGTTCACCGACGCGAGCCACGCGTCGTCCATCCGATGTTGGGCGACGAGGTTTCCTTCGTCGTTCGCAACCGTGATTACCATCGGATTCTCTATTTCGTTCGCTTTCTGTTCTGCGGCTTCGATGAGCGTCTTGGCTTCGGAAAGTGAAATCGATTCCATCGGGAATAATTCCATGGAGGAAGGGAATAACGATTCACCAGGGTATAGAAACACCATTAAATGAGGTTACGCAAATCAGGTTTTCGGGGAAAATGTAATCAATATCAGTTACACCGCGTCGTCGAGCGGGACGGGGAGAAACGCGGTTGGAGAACGCGATTGTGCGGGAAAACGGTCGAATGAAAAGTGATGTGACGACGGAACCGAACGCCGGTTCAGGGTTCGAGCAATACTTTCGTGAACCCTTCCTCGCGGTCGTCGAATCGGTCGTACATCTCGGGAGCTTCTTCCAACCCGACGCGGTGCGAGACCACGAAGCTGGGGTCGGCACGGCCGGAAATGATGAGGTCGCGGAGTTCCCGGTTGTACTCCTTGACGTTACATTGGCCTGTGCCGAGGCGCTGGCCCTTCTCGAAGAGCTTTCCGAAGTCGATACCGAGACGGCCCTGTGCCGCCATCTCGTCCGGTGCGCCGGGGTCCTCCGGGACGTACAACCCGATGATTCCGAGCTTACCGGTGGGACGGACAGTCCTGATTAGTTGGTTGAGAACGACCGCGGGGTTCTCCCGTGCCGGATCGTACGCATCGTCGGCCTGTTTGTCCGGGTCGACCGCCTGATAGCCGACCGCATCGACGCCTTTGTCCACTTCGCCACCATGTTCGTCGATTATCTGTTCGACAGGGTTGCCCTCTTCGAAGTTGATGGGCGTCGCATCGCAGTGCTCTTCGGCGAGGTCGAGGCGGCTCTCCACACGGTCGACGACGTAGATTTCGGATGCACCTTTGATTTTGGCGCTGTAGGCGGCCATCAGCCCGACCGGGCCACCGCCGAAGATGGCGACCGACTCGCCGGGTTGAAGGTTCGCCAGTTCCGTTCCGTGCCATCCCGTCGGGAAGATGTCCGCGAGCAACGCGAAGGCGTCCTCGTGTTCGTCGCCGTCGGGGAGTTTCAGCGCGTTGAAATCCGCGAACGGTACGCGCATGCGGTCCGCCTGCCCGCCCTTGTACGGACCCATGCCGACGTATCCGTATGCGCCACCCGCCGGTACACTCCCGGTGTCGTTCACGGTCTGGCAAAAGCCCGTGTACCCGTTCTCGCAGTTCTCGCAGAACCCACACGCGACGTTGAACGGAATCGAAACGCGGTCGCCGACCGAGAGGGATTCGACGCCCTCTCCGACCTCGTCGACGATGCCCATCGGTTCGTGTCCGAAGACGAGGCCGGAGTCGGCCGCCGTCCGCCCCTCGTACATGTGGAGGTCAGAACCGCAGATACAGGTCGTCGTGACGTCGATGATGACGTCGTTGGGGTTCTCTATCTCCGGTTCCTCGACTTCCTCCACGGCAACCTCGTGTTCGCCCTTGTAAACTACGGCGTCCATTGACATTTGGTATACAACCTCGCGTTATTCACGAACGCAAAGCCACATATAATCGCGTCTGTGGACAGTAACATGTTTAAAAGAAACTTGGAAATAATTCGGCCGGAATCCGTCTTCGAGACAATCGTTTCGTTCTGTGTCACCGGCGGGTGACGAGGTGATGAAGACGGGTGTGGAACGTTGTGGAACGTGAATGTCCACAGCAGAGACGGAAGGATCCATTCGTCTCGCCGACCTTCAAAAACATCCGGCGTGAGACACCCGAAAAACTACGCCGGCCAGCGTATGTAATCTGTTCACACATGTCGGAGCAACTCGAAGGGAGAAATTCGACGGTCGAAGCGGCAATCGAAAACGAGCGTGACAGACAGGAATCGACGCTGGGGATGATCGCCTCGGAGAATCACGTCTCCGAGGCGGTGATGAACGCACAGGGAAGCGTCTTCACGAACAAATACGCGGAAGGCTATCCCGGCGGCCGGTACTACGGCGGTTGTGAGCACGCGAACACCGTCGAAGAGTTGGCGGTCGAACGCGCCAAACGGCTCTGGGGTGCCGAGCACGTCAACGTGCAACCCCACTCCGGGACGCAGGCGAACATGGGCGTTTACTTCGCAATGTTGGACCCCGGCGACCGAATCCTGTCCCTCTCGCTGAGTCACGGCGGCCACCTCTCGCACGGCCACTCGGTGAACTTCTCCGGGCAGTTGTACGAGGTCGAACAGTACGAAGTCGACCCCGAAACCGGCTATATAGATTACGAGGAGTTCGCTGCCCACGCACGGGAATTCGACCCCGACCTCATCGTCAGCGGTTCGTCGGCGTATCCGCGGGAGTTCGACTTCGAACGGTTCGCCGCCGTCGCCGAGGAGGTGGACGCCTACCATCTCGCGGACATCGCCCACATCACGGGATTGGTCGCGGCGGGCGAGCACGCGAACCCGATTCCGCACGCCGATTTCGTCACCGGGTCGACGCACAAGACGATTCGTGCGGGACGGGGCGGCATCATTATGTGCGACGAGGAGCACGCCGATGCCGTCGATTCGGCGGTCTTCCCGGGCGCACAGGGCGGTCCGCTCATGCACAACATCGCGGGCAAAGCAGCCGGATTCGGCGAGGCGCTCGACCCCGAGTTCGGAGAGTACGCGACGCGGGTCGTCGAGAACGCCAAAACGCTGGCGTCGGTGCTTCGAGAGCGTGGATTCTCGCTCGTCTCCGGCGGGACGGATAAACATCTCGTCCTCGTTGACCTTCGTGACTCACACCCGGACCTCACCGGAAAGGAGGCCGAAACCGCACTCGACCGCGTCGGCATCGTCGTCAACAAGAACACCGTTCCCGGAGAGAGTCGATCGCCAATGGTGACGAGCGGCATCCGAATCGGCACGCCCGCCGTTACCACTCGCGGGTTCGACGAGGAGGCGATGCGAACCGTCGCAGAAACGATTGCGGACGTGTTGGATGCGCCCGACGACGAGGACGTCCTCGAACGGGCGCGCGGAGACGTTAACCGTCTCTGTCAGGAGTTCCCGATTTACGAGTGAAAGAACGAGGTCGGGAAAACGGAATTTTTCTGTTCTGCTCGAAGGGGATGAACGTCAGTCGTCCTCGTCACTCTCGGCAGGACGGACGGACGCCGCACCACTCGTCCCGCCGCCACTGCTACTCCGACCGCCGAGTAGCGTATCGTCGTCCCGGATGGACGCCCCCTCCTGAACGAGGACGCGTCCTTTGAAACTGCTGAACTCCTTTATCATACCGTACACGCCGATGAGACCGATGATGGCGACCGGTCCGCCGGTGATGATGGCCGCCTGTTGGAGCGCGTTCGTGCCGCCGATGACGATGAGGACGGCGGCGACGAGTCCCTGAAGGACGCCCCAGATGAGGCGGTTGAGTTCCGAGGGACTCTCCTTCCCGCCGGTGGTCAGCATCGCGATGCCGAGCGTCGAGGAGTCGGCCGACGTGACAAAGAACGTGATGACCAACAGGAAGAACAGGCCTGCCATCAGAGCACCCGCTGGAAGCGCTCCGAACAACGGATAGCCGGAGACGGCTTCGTTTCCACCGTAGTTCGCGAGGACGCCCAGGATGTCCGCTTGACCGAGTTGCTGCATCCGCATCGACATCCCGCCGATGACGAGGAACCACGGAACCGTCGCCAGCGTCGTTGCGATGACGCCGACGAACGTTACTTCCCGGATGGTCCGACCGTACGAAATCTTCGCGAGGAAGATGCCCGAGAAGGGAGCCCACGAAAACCACCACGCCCAGTAGAAGACGGTCCACCCACCGACGAACGCCGAATCGGTCGTCGCGCCGGTGAACAGGCTCATCTTGATGAACTG
>NZ_MEIH01000056.1:0-5165 GCF_001723155.1 Haladaptatus sp. W1 | reverse complement strand
GGCGCAATCGGAGCCGTAGCAACAGTCGGTATCGGCGCAACCCAGGTAATTGGCGCAGACATGCCGTCGATCAAGATCGATATCAACGCCGAAGCGGAATACGTTACGCTCACAAACACGGGGGATTCCGAAGTAGATCTCTCGGACTATCGCATCGACCTCGAATACAGCGATCAAACTACTCAAGACCAATCCCTTGAAGACAACACGGTCATTCCTGCTGGTGACTCAATCCGTGTCGGCACTGGTTCCAAAACCGAAGGTGATGTAGATCAGAGCCTCGGCTACGACAAAGCAATGCTCAACAACGAGAACCCGGACGTTGTTGCCTTGCTGAATACGGACGGTGATGTCGTCGCCAAGAGCAATGACTCTGCAACCGACGAGACAACGACTACCGAAGAGGACGATACCACCGAGGACTCCTCTGACGAAACCACTACCGAAGAAGAGACGACCACCGAAAATGACTCTGATGAGTCCACGTCGGAGAAAACGACCGACGACTCCGACGACAGCGAGTCGAGCGGTGACTCCTCGGATGATACCCAGTCGGATGATGACACTGAGTCGGATGAGAGCGAAAACTCGGGGAGCGATGACTCCGAAGACGCCGCTCCCGACAACTCGTCCAGCGAAGAGGATTCCCAAGACGACTGCTGAGGCAGCCAGTCGACAACCCTTATTTTCATGACCAAGGGATCACGGCGGCGGTTTCTCACATCGGCATTGGCCACAACGAGTCTCGGTATGCTTGCTGGGTGTTCAGACATCCTCGGGTCCACTGAAACCAACACGCCTGAAACGTCCTCAAAAACGCCGAACTCGAAGACCACAGTGACAGAAACGATTGCAACGACCTAATGGGTGTTTTTCGTAGCTTCTTGCGAATCTCGCCATCGTCGGCAAGCCTGTTCACAACCGCATACGCTATCCTCCGTAGCCACCCACTCTCTCTTGAAATCCCGATCATTGTCGAAACTCCACACTCTCTCCTTCGATAGTCCGAAGTCAGATTGTCTGACTATGGAGAGAGAATGAAATCATATGAAAGGCATAGGCCGGTGTTTCACCATTCAATCGCACTTCTGATTTCGAAATCTTCCTCCGGAGTCACAAACCGATCTGGCGCAAAGACGTCGGCATTGAACGTCGGCGTGGTTCCTGTAAGCAACTCTGCAATCAGGTGTCCAGCAACTGCGCTGTACATGATACCCTCGCCGTTGAACCCACAGCACACATAGACTCCATTCGGATGGATTTGACCGACTAAAGGATGGCGATCAGGCGTTGCCGAACAGAGCCCGCCCCATTTTCCCGTTATCTGGCTATCCTGAAGTTGGTCAGAGATCTGGGGCACCTTCTCTGCAACTTCTTGGATGAACTCTTCACGTGCTGTCGAACTGAAAGCTTCGGGGTCGAGTTCAGTTTTCCCAGTGCCACCTCCAATCAGGATTTCTCCATTCACTTCTGAACGGTAGTACAGCTCAAGATCGGGATCATTGATAAGCGGTAGCTCGACCGTTTGTCCAGGGTTTAACATCGCAATCTGACTGACCCGGGGCTTCAAGGGAAGTGAGACATCGATATTGCGCGTCAATGACTTGCTCCATGCTCCCGCCGCCACAATCACTGCTGAAGCGGTATATGACCTTTCGCTCGTCGTCACACGAGTGCTACCTGATGCGAGGGTGTCAATTGATTCGACCGACTCACTTAGCACATCTGCACCCTCACATATTGCGTCCTCCAGAACGGTGACAGTCGCTGTGTATGGGTCCAGCGAGAACCCATTTTCGAACATAAACCCGGCTTCGATATCATTCGTGATGAGTGCTGGTACCTGATCGCCAATCTCATCACCAGTCAGTAGGTGCGATTCAATTGCGGTTTCTTCGTGCAACTGTTCGAGGTACGTTACTGATGCCGCGTCTCGTGCAAGCGTGTACGCATCTCCATAGTGGAGTTCAAGTTTTGAATCCTGAGCCATCTCTTCCCAGAATTGGATAATATACTGGTGCTCTTCCGGATGCGTTCCCGTACTCAAGAACTGATCGGGTGTAATGAATCCAGCAGCACGTCCGCTTGCTTTGCTTGCCGGCTGGTCTTTTTCGAATACGGCAACGTCCTCAATCCCCGCAGCAGTGAGATGGTAGGCACAGCTGGCACCGGCCACTCCACCACCGATGATGATGACTTCAAAATCATTCATAGATGGACCCTCGAATACTACTCCGATTCCACGTCCACGTCGTACACGGTAGCCGCAGTCTCTGGGCTAACCATTCCACATTCTCTCCTACTTGTTGAGTCCTGGTGCCGTCGATGAGCGGATGGCCGCTCAATCCTAAGCGTGTCCACCACCCACCGAGCGGTCACTGTCGGAAACTCGGACGCACGAATCACCAGAAGAATATCGTCATCACTCATTTGCTTCACAAATCGTCCCTGCTCGTCGCGTTCACTCCATCCACTAGCTTACTAACCGAATAGCGCCCCCGAGGACAATCAGTAGGGCTGCAAGAACGAGCGTCCAGACCGTATATTTCCCAACAGTGAACTCTGCTGGATCTTTGCTGAAAACCTCATAGATTGCACCAACCGCTATGCCACATCCACCCGCTGCTTGAAGCACTATTGAAATACTTTGTTCACCAGTGATCGCAGATACCAGTGCAGGAATCCCTAAAGCTGCACCGGCAAAGAGCATAGAAATGTGAAAGAGATAGAATCGGTTCATACCCACTACTACGTTTGCCAAATTAAAATTCTTCTGGTCAGCCGTTGAGAAGGTGTAAATATCGTTTCCCTGCTCGGAGGCACGCCATGGCACGCGTGCGAGCAGGAAGGAGGGGTGGCGGGCGTAGGGGGAATATGGATCGGGAGTGATGACGCCAGACCCACAGTGTGGACCCATTCAGGGTGTTAGCGGCAACCGCGCCACACCTGGTCCTTTGAGGGGTTCGGTATATGCTTTGTGCTACTATTAAAAAATAAGGCAATCAGTTGCACGACCATTCTATCAACTGTATCTACTCGACGAAGCCAACAGCAGCTACCATGAGGGCTTCTTGGTGAGGGGAATATACGCTTTCTTGTCTGACCACTGTGGCTACGAGCACCCCTATATGGATCTCAACGGCGCGCTCGTCGTCAGAATCATCTGAGCACTCCACACTCTGTTGAATAGATCGTAACTTTGCGTTCTCACCGTTCACTAACTACCATCTCGACGAATAATGAGAGATGTTCAGCCTGCCGGCTCGATGTTCTGGTTGAGGTGAAACACGTTATCGGGGTCGTATTCGGCTTTGATCTCGGCGAGTCGCTGGTAGGTACGCTCATCATAAGCTTCCCGAACCCGTCGTGTGTCGTCGCCGACGTCAAGGAAGTTCACGTAGACGCCCTCTCGATAGGGTTCAAGGGCATCAAAGAATCGACGGGCCCACGTGGTCTCCGACTCGGCGAAATCTTCGTCGGGACGCCACACGCCATTGATGTTGATGTTGTGTGGTGCGTTCCGACTGGCGTAGGCGGTGGCGTCGCCAGGGACGCGGCTCACCGCTCCGCCCAGGTGGAATAGCACCGCGTATGAGCGGGGTGACTTCGTCGAAAAGGCGTGGTCGACGAGAACTTCAATCAAGTCGTCGGACAGCTCAGGTAGGTCGGTCGACTTCCAATAGTAGTGCCATCCATGGAGAACGGTGCTGTCGAGCCCGCTCTGGTGCGCCACATACCGCTTGGGGGAGACCAAGTCAAGAAGCGGTGTGCCGTGCTCGCGCAGCGGGCGGAGGACACTCTCACCCTCCTCAACCGGACCTGTGTAGCAGGCGTTGATGGCCACGGCGGGTCGCCAGTGAAGCTCCTCGGGGACGACCGAGAGGGGAGGGATGGTTCCCAACCTGACGACGGTGCCAAGCTCGTCGGGAGCATCCTGCACGAAGTCGCGGTAGAAGCGCAGCGCGGCGGCAGTGTCGTCCGCCGCCCAGAACACGGGGCCGGCGAGCACAGTGGGACCGACAGGGTGGAGGGCGAACTCGAAGGAGGTCACGATCCCGAAGTTTCCACCACCGCCCCGCAACGCCCAAAACAGGTCTGAGTGTTCGTCTTCCGAGGCTCGAATGAATTTGCCATCGGCGGTCACCATATCGGCGGAGAGCAGGTTGTCGACAGTGAGGCCATGCTTGCGCATCAGCCAGCCGATACCCCCGCCGAGGGTAAGCCCGGCGACGCCGGTGTGACTGACGATGCCGCCCGGGGTCGCAAGTCCGTGAGCCTGGGCCTCATGGTCAACGTCGCCCCACAGGGCGCCACCCTGCACTCGAGCTGTCCGTGCGGGAGGGTCAATCCACACGGCTCGCATCGCAGAGAGATCAATGACGATACCGTCGTCGCAGACGGCGGTGCCGGCGACGTTATGACCGCCGCCGCGCACTGCGATCTCGAGGTCGTACTCCCGTGCGAAATTTACAGCTACAATCACGTCTGCAGTGCCTGAACACTGGACGATGAGCGCTGGGTGACGATCGATCATCCCGTTCCAGACGCCCCGGGCCTCGTCATAGTCCTCGTCGGTGGGCCGAATCAGGGTGCCCCGAAGCGTTTCTCGAAGGTCTTCAACGGCTGTTTGGTCAGCGTCTCTTACCGTTGGTGTCATTACAGGCCCGTTTTGCATCTCCCTCGTTACATCTTCATCCTTGACGCAGAGTACGGAGAGTGCTACTTGTGTTACGACCTGGCCCATGTTAACTATTGTCACAAGGACGATCTGCTGGATGCATCCTCTATATCTATCACTCCCTTCTAACAAACGACTGAAAGACGACATTCAACTGCTGACTCAGCAGCTCAGAACGCTTCGGCGTGTTCTTCACTCACCCCTTACCAACCGGGCGACAACGTACAGGTCTACGTCTCCGAGACAGATTCCCGACAGCGAACACCACGGGAAAGAAGGCACCATCACGGATGACCTGCAGGACACTCTCAGAGACGAGACTGGACGTGAACTTGACTCCTACAGCTACCGCGTTGAAACCGATGGTGAGGAAATCGATGTTTGGTTCCGGCATCGCGATTAGGTGCCAGTATCACAGTAACCAAGTACCGATACTCCACTGCAATGACCAATAACGAACGCAAACTAACGTGGCCACAAATCCGGG
>NZ_MEIH01000055.1:0-4411 GCF_001723155.1 Haladaptatus sp. W1 | reverse complement strand
GGTTCGCACCGGTGAGTTCACCGAGCGAGGCCCCCTTGCCACCGACCAGTTCGAGGTCGTTTGCACTGATTTCGTCCAGCCAGAGTACAACCATTGCGTATGGGGGGAAACAAGCAGGTACATAAAGAATGTTCCGACCAGTTCGTCGTGGAAAAGTAACTCAGAACCGAATATACTCTGGAATCGGCATCAGGACGCTGGGGGCGATTTTCGTCATTCTACGAACAGGGGAAGTAGCTCATGGACGTCGGCACACGGACGGATTTCGAGGGTCGTTCTGTCGTAATCGATGAACCCGTAGTCCGCCAGCTTGGGAAGATGGTGGTGATGAAGCATCGACCGGACGAGGATTTCGTCCGTACCGGTCAATCGAGACGAAACGTGCGCTCCGAGTTCGTCTAACTCGATGGTGTCGGCGTCGCACTCGTGAAGGAACGATAGGACAGTTCGACGTTCCGGGCGTTGCAAAGCGTCGAAGACGTTCGACAGGTCGTGCGTGCTTGGTGCGGCTGTAGAAATTCCGGTTTCGATTGGCGTCTCGCTGTTAGTCATGGCTTCTCCGACCACCCGGACGGCAAGACGGACTGGATATATTGAACGTGTAGAACCGTCCGGATTGGTACACCATAGAAGACGGCGATTATACATAAATAACTTTCTGTGCCTCTGCATAACTTACAGCAATGATTTACGAGCCGATGCGTTGAGGGTCGTTCGAATCGTGGCTTCGGCGATGAAAGCGCGCACACGCGACGGCGAACGAATCGAGTGCGACGAGTTCGAGGAAGGGAGCGAGGGAATCATCCTCCGAGGACGCCACGCGGGCGTCGTGGGCTACGTCCCGTACGACATGCTGGCGTCCGTGACGCGAACCCGGACGCCCGTAGATTCGACCAGTTTGGCGAGCGTCGGCTACGACCCGGAGGAGGAGACGCTCGAGATCGAGTTCCACAGCGGCGGCGTGTATCGGTACGCCGACGTTCCCCAATCTGTGTATCAGGAACTCCTGAGCGCCCGCTCACACGGGTCGTACTTTCACGAAAACATCCGGGGAGCGTACGACTATCGTCGGGTTCGATAACGTCGTTCGCGTCCGTCGTCAGCACTCGATGATGTCGTCGTCCGCCGCGTCGGGGGCGACCAAACTGCCGTCCAGCGCGGTCGTCGCCCGACCGCCGACTCGCACGCCGGTTTCATTATCGACCCGCACGCGCACGTAGCCCGGTCGGTCAACGAAGTGGCCCTGCTCCAAGCGGAGTTCGTCCGGGAAATTCTCGGATTCGTCCTCGTTGTCGAAGGCGTCGTAGGTGTCCAGATACGCCGCGACCGACCCGCTCGCCGTACCCGTCACCGGGTCCTCCGGAATCCCCACCGCGGGGGCGAACATCCGCCCGTGAAGCGTCGAGTCCGCCTCGATGGCGTCGAACGTGAAGGCGTAGACGCCGAGCGCGCCGACCGCCTCGCCCAGCGCCTCGATGGCCTCCATGTCAGGGTCCGCGCCGCCGACGTGTTCGAGGAAGTTGACGGGGACGATGAGAATGGGAAGTCCCGTCGAGGAAACCGCCAGCGGGAGGTCCTCGCCCACATCGCGGAGCGCCGCCGGGTCGATGCCGAGCGCCGCACCCAGTTGTTCGTACTCGATATCGACGGGCTCGACTTCGGGGTCGTCTTGGGTCATCCAGACGGTTCCGTCCGCCTCAACGTCGATGTCCAGCACGCCGACGTTCGTTTCGAGCGCGTGCGTTCCCGGTTCGATGCGGTCGTCTTCGAGCAGGTGCACGTGTGAGGCTACCGTCGCGTGACCGCAGAGGTCGATTTCGGTGGTGGGCGTGAAGTACCGAACCCGACGGTCCGCGTCCTCGCTGTCGACAAAAAAGGCCGTCTCGCTCACCGAGAGTTCGCGGGCGATGGCCTGCATCTGGTCGGCCGTCAAATCGTCGGCGTCGGGGACCACACCGGCCGCGTTTCCGGCCAGCGGTTCGTCCGTGAACGCGTCCACGAGCAGCGTTCGACAGGTTTGCATACTGGGGCATGGTCCGACGGGGAGTTGAAGCCTCGGTTCTCGATGCCCGTAGAGTGCTCGGATTCTGGGGTTCCCTCCTGCCACACTACAGTTCTCGCTATAAATGGTGGTGGAATGATAAACACCCATTCCATTCGGTTCGTGATCGGGTAGCGGCGGTGAGCATGCTACTTCCGTTTTTCAGACGGTAGTAAACTCGGTCCATTGGTACGCGAAGAGTAAACTGGTCGGGAGCCATTTGTCTCACTGCTCCATGTTGCACTAAGCAGACGTGGACACACCAGCTATCAAGTGAAGAATAGCAGCTGAGAATATAGATATTCGTGCATTACTGATGAAATCAGATAGGCAACAAAGAGACTATTTCTAAGAGAGGAGATCCCTTCACAAAACTTATGCCTACAACTCACTGCATTGGGTTATGGAACGAAATGCGCTCACCTCTGCTCTCCTCGCATACACCGTCATTGCAGCGGGTGTAACGGTCGTCCCGCTCGCGTATGTCTATGGCCGCGCCATCGTCCTGATGTTAATTGTATCCCTGTTTGTATTCTCCCTTCTCCACGCACGGACTGGAAGCGGTCCAACCATGGCGATGGAAGGTGGTGGTGAAGGAAACGACTATATAGAAATGGATGCCGCACAATCACCGCAGTACACTGGATCCTCACTCCCCACGAACAATCGAGCGATCCTCACTTTCTACCTCCTCGGAATTGTCCTCTGGAGCTTCGCTGCAATTATCGTTGTCAGCTGAGAGACTGCTTGGGTTTCTCGTTGTGTTTTCCTCTTACTCGTTCTGCTAAGTTAGCACCACGGACAGCGCACAGATCGATTCAAGAGTCTCGTGGGTCGTCCACTGCCGCTTAGACTTTGAATGGGTGCTAGCCGAGATACTGCCACTACCTACTAAAGCCAATAGTAGCATCCACGTTGTGACTTTGATACTCTCAGTAATTAGTGGAGGTACTATTCTACTGATTGGAGTGGTTCCTTCGGCTTCACGAGACGGTCATGCACATACCGTACACCGACTCCAAGGATGAAGGCTGTTGTTCCGACGACAACGGTGTATAGCCCGACAGAAAGAAGAAGAGTGTTAATCGCACTGATTATCGTTGGCTCTCGACCGAGCGGAGCGTCTGTGAGTGCGAACGAAAACGCGAATGGAAGTAACCCTGATGCAGCAAGAAACCAACTTAGAAGGAATCCACTGTTAAGATAAGCGTTCACTGCCGCAGCACCAAACGTGACGATGACGAGTAGCTGGGAGTAATGGGTACTCGAAAGCCACTGGCCAGCAGGCGTGTAAGTAAGCACCGTAAACAAAATTGTGATAGCTAGTCCAACAACCAAGAAACTAATCGACATGCGGTAATTCCGACCAAAGATGGGCGTGTACAGACTAGTTTCTGCCATAGATACATGATTCTAATTCGAGATAATAAGCTTTCTCTGCCACTTAGGTGTTTGAAGGATCTCAAAATGCGCTATTAATGGTTAGCAGATTATACTAACTTGAGGGTCTTCGTTTCCGTCGAATTGGTCTGATCACGTCGGTATTGAGACCACCATATCTCATAGCGAACCTGCTCTGGACGTGTGTTCGGGTAATTCTCGTAATGTCAAGCATCTCTTTGACCTTATAGAAAGTACTTAGATAGTGAGACCATAGACGGCATATGCAACGTCGAAACGTACTTATCGCTATTGGGGGACTTTCTATGTCACTTGCCGGTTGTCTCAACCAAGCTTCGCCCTCCAACCATTCGTTAAACTCCTCAACGACGTCCTTAACGCGATCGAGCACCACTACCTCGCAGATAGATCTGCCGCCCTGCCCAAAGAAACCAGACTCACTTACGAAAGAAAAATGTTGCTCGATTCACCACGCGGTTCGAGGAAGCATATGCCGCTCGGGAAACCTTACCTGCGGATACTGACAATATCAAGGCTGTTCGCGTTTCAACTAATAAGGAGGACGCAAGGGTTACCCTCGCTGACGAGGGATGGCTGGTCCACTTCACCGCGATTGAGCCGACCTACACGTACCATTCCCCGACAGATAGTCCACACTACGATCCGGGGATGTACTTTGCGAGCTACTTTGTGAGCGATGAGACCGTGCTTCGAGCAAAGGGGACAGAGTATATCGACCCACGAAAGAACAAAAAGAGTCACTCCAGCGACCCCGTCTCCTGTCCACCGTAGCCAAATTACATACTACGTTAAGATTATTTCTTGTCCGAACAATTAGTGTCAGTCGTATACCTTACTGGTCCCAGTTTGCTCGTGACGAGTGATTCACATTCACCGTCAACAAAATGCCCGACGACAGAAGTATCTACTTTATTACCCAATAGACCGGAAAGCTTGACTTCGTAGAAG
>NZ_MEIH01000054.1:0-6963 GCF_001723155.1 Haladaptatus sp. W1 | reverse complement strand
TTCCAAGGTACTGTCCAACGAACTCCCGAAGATAGCTGTAGGTACCGCTACTCCCATCGAACATTTTCGATGCCCATTCTTTCATGCCGGGACGTATTCCTTTACCCGAGGGGCCATAAATCTCCCATGGGCGACCGTCTCGTCCTTGCTGATAGGCCGCCTTGAGAATCGCAGGGAAATCAACAGTGTGGTCGATGTGAAGGTGTGTGAACAGCGCGAGGTCTAATTTCGTGATATCGGTCTGTGTCTCACTAATAGCCGATGCCGTCCCGCCGCCAGCATCTACCAGCAATTTCGGTTCGCCATCGATGTGTACGACATAGCCGACCGACGAGCGTCCATTTTTCAGCGCCGATGCCCCGGACCCAAGAACAGTCACGTACACTTCCGCGTCTTGCTGGGGCCTCTCGGAGCATGAGTCGTCGGATTGCTCTGCGCCCCCAGTACCACTGAAACCGGCAGCCGTTAGTCCTGTCGCTCCTGCAGTTTTGAGAAATGTTCGTCGTTCAGTCCCGATACGAGCGAGATTTTCTAAACTCATTGCGTTGCGTGGGTTGATGCCGATATGAAATGAGTCTTACAATCGGTTTCAGACTTAGAAAATGCTCCAACCCATATAAGTATGAAATGAAAATAGTCGGATTTTAAATTGATATAATGTAGAAACTACAGCCACATTACCGAGTTAGCCATTTGCTGTCTAAATATATCCCATAGGTCTGGACCACGGTAGCGCACATGCCCACAACTGATTAATAAACGGAAGTGAGGCCCGTACGGTACCCTCGATAAGATCTATGCGCTACGCCTCCTCAACAACGTCCGCGAGGTTTCCGAGGGAGTCATTCCATCCTTCGTTGGCGTCCTGGGGTGGGATGTTTTCGGGGATTCCTGCCTGGTGAGCAGTGACTTCGGTCCCGCCGGAGACCTTCTCGAAGGTGACCGTGGTCGTCATCTCGCCGGCCATTCCCGGATCGTCGGACTCGAATTCCTCGGTGTAGACGATCCGGTCGCCAGGGGACAGCTCTTCGTATGTCCCGTGGAACGTGTGAGCGTATGGTTCCAACTCCTCGATGTCAGCAGTGAACGACATACGGAAGGTGCCGCCCTCTGTGGCGTCGAACTCGTGAACCTCGGCTGAGAAGCCCTCTGGCGGGAGCCACGTCGTGAGTTCGTCGGGATCGACAAAGGCTTCGTAGACTCTCTCTGGTGTGGCTTCGATCACGCGGTTGACAGTAATACTTTGATCTTCATCTGTGGTGGCCTCTTCCCGCGATTCTCTTCCGTCATCAGTGTTGTCTCTCATTGGTCTTCTTGCTCCAGATGGTCGGCCAACGCGTCGAAGCGGTCTTCCCAGAGCACGCGGTACCGGGTTAGCCATCCAAAGGCTTCACTCAGCGGCGCGGCATCAAGGTGACATCGTCGAACCCGGCCGTCCTTCTCGACATCAATCAAGCCCGCATCTTCCAACACATGCAAGTGCTTGGAGACTGCCGCCAACGAGACGTCGTGTGGTTCGGCGAGATCGCCGACGCTTTCGGGGCCATCGGCGAGTTGTTCGAGGATCTCTCGGCGGATCGGATGGGCTAATGCCTTGAAAATCGCGTCGAGATCCTGGTCGTTCAGCTGTTGTTCAACCATCCGGTTGAACGTACAGCGCACCCAATATTAAACCTATTGGTTAAACAAAATCTCCCCGATTAGTTAGGCTGGGAGAGCGGCTAAGTTACCCGAGAGAGTGGTAGATGGATTGTTTTTCCCGTGTCTCTGCTGACCGACTGAACTCGAATAACTCAAAGAAAATAGAGACCCAGTAACACAAGCAAAACGAGCGACGTCAGGACATCCGTCCACAGAATTGCCCCAGCGTTCCCGGGACTTCGATTCTGTGTCTCTCGGATATCTTTCACGTGGACAATGGCAGCCCCAAGCATGAACACAGAGATACCGATTGCCGTTGCGATCCAGAACCCTCCTCGAAACCAGAGACAGAGAACGCCTAGCACTCCGAAAGCGAGATTACCGAACGCGACTTCTTTTTGGAACGGGTTATTCGCCGGCCAGCCGATGAACGCGGCTATCTCGTCGGGTCTAAAGTAATGGCCTAAAAAGGCCCAGAGTCCCTGTAGACCGACGACTATCACTAAGAACGCGAGTAAGAACGCCTCCACAGCTGGGGTATCTAAAAGGAGAACCTGAGCAATTCCAGCAAGGATACCCCCTGCAGGAAACAATAGTGGGCTATAATCGCCGACTGTTCGGTCGGTGTGCGGTCGATCGGCAACTGATGCGTCGGTTTCGTGTGTGGATGATCGTCCCCCGTGAGCCATGTTTTTCCCCTCCCTCTGGATTCCGCGGCCAGATTGACTAGAAACTACGCTTCGGGATCTAATAAGTGTGTCAGAGCGCGATTGCTCGGAGTAGAGTCTGTTTCTACCGGATAAGAACGATTAGCCACCTCCATAACAGAATGCAAGCTGACCCACAAACGCTTACAATCTGCGAGCTATTATTTGGCGTGAGCAGCCGATGAGGGAAGCCAGGTTCGGAGACGATCGTTTGGTCGCACGAACGCTTAGAGGGAAAATCAGTGGGCAATTTCACGGAGTTCGGTAGAATTGCACATCGACTGTTGGTTTTTTCAACTATGAAATAATCTAACACTGCTGCTTTGGCGGAAATGTGGGAGTAGGAAATTCATCTATTGCCGCCTAAATCCATAAGCGGAAGTGAGCACACCCCGGGGGTACCCATCGAAATTATGCGTGAACGTTACTTGACGAAAACCCAGCCGTCAGTACTGCTTCCTCTGCGGCGAAGGATCGTCAATTGAAGCTTCCAACTCACTTCCGCGATTACTGGTTCCAGAAAGCTTATTCCAGACGTGTAGAAGTCAGCAGGTATGGAAAAACCAGTTGCTATGGCTCTCAGAACGGTGGCGGTTGTTGGCTTGCTCTTCGTGTTGGCGGTCCTGTTTGGGGGAGACATAGACGAAGATGCCGGCGTGTTATTGGTTCCTGAACAGTAGGCTGGTCCACTATGGGTATAATTTGAACCGTTCGGCTTCAGGAGCGTCTGCACAGTCCGGCACAGAGTATCCGTTTGTCTCCCCTCGGAGAACGTGCGAGATTTCGGTGCACTGGTACGTCAGCTGTGGTGTCCATATCGTTGCACCTGGGAAGTCGATTTTCTGCCGCCTAAACGCTTAAGCGAAAGTAGAACCACCTCGGGACCCCCACATCAATCATGTGCGGAGTTCGTGATGTACCTCAATCAGTCTCCTTTCACCGATATAGACCACTCTCTGCCTCAACAGCTACGTTCTTGAGAGCGAGTTAGGGCCATCGTGAGTGTCATCGTGATGTTCACCACATACCCCCTGGCATCCTGAGTGGCGACTTTTTGTACATAACGAACCAAGTGAATAATGTCAAAACAATCACTTTGCCCTTTGTAAGAACTGCGTGGGATTCGTTCACCCCGATTAATCCTTTTGAGTGATGTGATTGCGTCGTCCTGGCTCTGTCCGCGCTCAGAATCAATAAACCCTCGTGAGATGGTAGGAAACTTAGTGGCTTCTGATCCCTACCAAGAGTTTCACGAGTTACTTGGCTGGACTGCACCACTCACCAATTCCACCATCGTTCTGAGGAATCCCTGCTTTCACTCCCTTTTCACCGTTCGAATTTCTCTCATCCTGAGCGTAAGCACTCATCCAGTCTCCATTACTACCACTGAATCCGGTGCCCTGGCGGTAATCCGCTACCGAACCGGGATATCCACCTTGCCCACCGCACTGGCTTTGTTGTGCGACCGCCATACTAGCAGTACTTCCTGCCATCATGAGCACTACTACGAGCACAAAGGCGATTTTTATTATTCTCATTTCTTATTCCCTATTATCGCAGGAGTTCATTCATCAGCAACGGTATTAACCAGCGCAGATTGTTTAGAGCGCGAAACATGAAGCAATCGATCTGTGAAAGAGGTGCAGTGCTTGTCAGTAAGATAAAAACGCCACATTGTTCTCTTGGTGGGGGCTGCGAGAATCTTAGAGAAGGAGAGTGGAATATTCGTGTGCCATCGGAAGCGGATATGCGAATCAAATATTCTATACGGAGCAAGTATCTATTGTCTGATGTATCGGTCCTTTGGAAACGACGTGTCATCGCTCGTACAGAGTGCACCGCGAAGTCGTTTCAAAAGTTGTGATTGTTCACGTACTCCCATCAGAGGTAATGACGAAACGCCGCGAACCGAGCGGCTGAATACCAGCGTTGAACTCTGACGTAGCGATACCACCGGTTGGTAACGTCGTGTAGCAATTGCACCGTCTCCGTTTTCTCCTGTTATTTCCAGTTCGGTCACGACAGATTTACTGACGGAAACCACAACGAGATATAGACTTTACCTCTTTAAGAACTGCACCGATTACCCCATATTGATGGGTGAATCATCATTCTGAGATTGTGAAATAACACCAGCAGTTCAATATTCGTTATCGACGACCGTGCTCGGTTCAAGTACTCAAAAATTTCTTAGAACGCTGGAGCAGTAGTGTGAGGTGGTCTTTCTTTCACTTCGTATCATGGCTCTTGTTGCTCGATGGCGAAATTCCATAACGGTGGTATTCATCTTTTAATAAGTGATTGATACTTTTCTCATGGGAGGTAGGGACCTATAGCGAAGGCATAGTGGCAATACAATCGCGTTAAACCTTGGCCAAGCTCACTACCGCCTAAATAAGCGGAAGTAAACGCACCTCGAGACCCTTTATGAAATCTGTGCGCGGGTTGGAGTGCGAATGATACAGCCCGTTCAAGAGCCTTCGTTGGAGCGATGGAGCCTCGCCATTCTACTGCTTCGTCGTGGTGGTTTTTTTGCCGTGCAAAGTCTTTCCCGTTTACCAATCAATAGACTTGCCCATCGTATGTGGCGAGATAGTTCCCAGTTACGCCCTCCTTCCCATCAGCAACCGCCTCGTGCTGCTGGAAGATTTTGATCAGGGACCAGAACGCATCAGAAGGTGATCCACCGCGGTCGATATTATATCCGTATTTCCCGATAGCTTTCTCTACGAGGTTACGCTCAGCATCAGAGAGTCCCGAAAGTTCGAACGTGTATCGGGTGCGGAGCTGCTGACCATACGCTTCGACGGTCGGTGCCAGTTGACGCGCCGTATACCGGTACGTTTTGAGCGTCGCGTTTTTGGAGTTCGAGTCGGTGATCGAGAACCCCGCGCGTGAGCCAGACGACCATTCAATAACCGAGCGATCAGGAGTCGATACGAGTGCCGATTGATTTCGATCAGCATTCGCGTAGACGAACGTTTTCCCGATATCAAGTGGAGTGTCCTCATCCACAGCATCGTCTCCAAGGCCAACTAACCGAAACTTCTCGCGGTCGAGACGCGGGAGTTCATCAAACTGCACGATGTTATCCTGGTCAGCCTGTTGCACAGGAGTGAGATCCCAGAAGTAGCGAGTCGCCGGGCGTTCGTTTCGTACTTCATACGAGAGTCGATACACACCGCCGTCGCACACCCATGGTCTACTGCCTTCCCAGATTGGCGGTGATTGGTCGTCAACCATCGTTGACCCGTTTTGTACGGCTCGCTTGATGACGCGTCGGCCCTTCTCTGAATTCTCCCGTAGATATAGGGCATGTCGTCTACCTATGTCTCTGTCATCAACTGCTCTCATTCGTAACCGAGCAGCCGGAGGCAGGTTTCCAGCAGACTCTGTATTTTGTTGAGGACTGCTGTCTTGGCTGAGTAAACCGCAACCGCCGGTACACCCAGCTATTGTGGCTGTAAGACTCGTTAAGGTGGAAGCGAGGAACACTCGTCGGGAGTGATTCATTATGATGTACTAGCATGAAGAACGGAGGTAATTATTGCGACAACACAAAGAAATATTGACACTTCTGACCGACACATAGCTGGCCGTGCTAAGGAGCGGGGATTATGGAATGTACGCTTTGCAGTCGGCAAAGAGGTAATCTCCTGCCATCTAACTTCATAACCGGCAGTGAAATCCGGCAGGTGCGTATTCTCAAAATGCACGAAGACCGCTGCCACTAACAAGCAACAACTCTCAGTACGACTGTCCGCTTCCAGATACCGCCTCAACAGCTACCTTCCTCGAAAACGAGTCTTGGGTATGAGTGTCATTGTTGAATTCACCATCGAAAAAGAGAGCTTAGCGTTAGGCCAGGCATTATCCGGCGCTGGCGATACCCGCATCGAACTCGAAGAAATCGTCCCCAGTGAAAACAACGTCATGCCTTTTTTCTGGATCGCCAATCCAGATAGAGAGGGATTGGAAGTGAGCGTCGCCGAAAGTGAGTACGTCAAAAATCTCGTCCGGCTTGACACCCTTGGTGACCAGTCGCTTTACAAAGTCGAGTGGGCTGGTGAGTACGAGGATCTTCTCGCCGGCATCGTCAAAACGGAAGGGACGATTCTCGAAGCGACAGGAAACGACGCGTGGCATTTCATTCTCCGATTCATTGATCACGATCATGTCGGTCAGTTCTACAACTTCTGCACCGACCACGAGATTCCGCTTCATATCGAACGTGTATACACCTTGACCGAGGAGGGGTTGCGAGGGCGGATGTTCGGATTGACAAACGAACAGCGCGAGGCGATCGTCCTGGCACTCAAGCGAGGGTATTTCGAAATCCCACGAGAGGTGGAAATGGAGGCATTGGCAGGTGAACTCGATATTAGCCAGCAAGCGTTTTCCGAACGCCTCTGGCGCGGCCTGGCGAAAGTGCTTGAAAATCTCTTTCAATGACTTCCCCCGCTGTTCCCTTGGGGTAATAAATGTCCTGTGCACACAGTCAAGTTTCCTTTCCTCCCCCGTCCCCACCAGTAGCATACAATGGATGAGACAGAATGGGGAACAATAACCCAGGCAGTAGCGAACAAGCATCGACGGCGCTTATTGGTTGCGCTTC
>NZ_MEIH01000053.1:0-5455 GCF_001723155.1 Haladaptatus sp. W1 | reverse complement strand
TCGCCGGCGTCCTTCTGACGGCGAGTGCCGTCACCGCGGTCTTCGGCGGTATCGGTCTCGTCGAAACCCAAATCGTCGGTCAGACGGCACCGCAGCTCATCGCCATCTATCCGGTTTTGAGCCTGTTCATCGGCGGCCTCCTCGCCGTGGGCGGCTTTCTCCTCGTGCTCACGAAGTACCCGACGAAACCGCAGTACGCCCTGCTTTGCATGGTGTTGGCGGGGTGGATACTCTACCCGACCGTCATGCCGGGACAGGGGTATTACAACCCGCTCGGGTACCTGCTCGTGCTCTCGCTTCCGGCGATCATCGCGTATATCGTTTGGACCGACGCGCGCGGCGTCCTCCAGAGCATCCGTCTTCAGACAACGCCGAAGCTCGTCGGCATCGTCGCGGGGTTGTTGATGTGCGTCTTCTTCGCGTTCTCGGCCGGAACGATGAGTATCAAACCCGATTCCGGACTCAACGCGCCGACGAGCGCGTTCATCATCCCTTACAATGTCGCCAGTCCGCTCGTCGTCTGGCCCGCCGTGGAGTGGTACTTCCCGTCGATTCCGTTCACCGGCTATCTCTCCGTCGGATCGTTCCTCTTGATGGCCATTCTTGGCGGTTTGACCGGCCTGAACGCGGCCATCGTGACACAACAGTGGTCCGGTTCGGAGTCGGTTTCCGCCACGCCGCTGTTCTCCGGCTCGCTCGCCGCCTCCGGCGCGACCGCGTGCTGTTGCTGTGCGCCCGCGTTCTACGGTGCCCTCAGCGTCCTGTTCGGGACCGCCGTGACGCCCGTCTACTGGTCGTTCATGATACCGTCGTCGCCGGTCGGATCCACGTTCTTCGCCGCGAGTGTGCTGTTGCTCCTCTGGAGCATCGTTCGGGCGACCGGCGCGTCCGCGGGCGACGCGTGTGCCGTCGCGCCGTCGGAGTGAATCGGGAATCGAAAATCGGGAATTCCCGTCGGCGACCGGAATTCGCGGACGGGATGCGGTCTTAGAGTTCTTTTTCGAGCTGCGTGAACAGTCGTTCTTCGCGGTCCGCGAGCGCCGCCGCCTGCTCGCTGGCGTCTTCGAACAGCGCTCGCTGCGCTTCCCCTTCGACTCCACTCGCCTCTTTGAGCGTGTCGCCGAGGTCGGTCCAGTCGTCCGCGACGGCGTGGAAGCGGTCGGGAATCTCTCTTTCGAGTTCGAGGTCGGATGCAACGTGGTCGAGGAAATCGGCGTACAACCGGCGGAACGCGCCGCCGCCCGTTCCTCGCCGCTCGATGTTCTGATAGGCGAACCGGGCGCACCAGCCCGAATCCTCCAACGCGGTCCACGAGGGGAGGTCCGCCGCGAACCGGCGAATTCCGTCGATGCCTTGCGAGTGCCAGCCCCCGTCCTCCGCCGAGAGCATGAGGTCTGCCGTCCGTCGAATCGCGTTCCGACTCGCGGTCGGGCGGTCGGTTTCGATGGTCGGGTCGGTCACGACGAGCCATCGGTTGTCGAGCGGACCGAAGCCGTGGTCGGAGTCCCACGCCTCCCGAAGGTGGGAGGCGGGCAATCGCTGTATCGTCTCGAATTCGCTGTCGGACAGGAGCACGTCGTCGCCGTCGGTGCCGACGCAGAGGAGAATGTGCGGGCCGAAGTGCGTGTTCGTCTCGAAGTAATCGAGGTAGTAGAGGTCGACGAACAGCATCACCGGGACGTCGTCCGCGAGATACTCACGAACGTCGCTCCACGCCGCATCCCACTGCCGTTCGCTGTCCTCCCGGTAGTCGATGCCGAGCGTCTCGAAGAACCCCGTCTCCAACTGCCCATTGCGCCCCATGATGAGACGGCTCGCCGGGCCGCGCTCGTAGTATCCGAACCCGAGTCCGGAACCGAGGCCGAAACAGAGCGATTCGTCGAAGCCCCACTCGTAGAAGTCCGAGAGGTTTCGAAGCGACGCGGAGCCACAGTGGGCTCCGGGCGTGTGGTCGTACTCGGAGAGGTGCATGCGTACTCGATGGACGCGGCGTGTAAAGTAGTGACCGTCTTCGTCCTTCGAATCGTCGGACTCAGAACCTTTGGACCAGTTATCGAGAATCTCGATGCTGGATGGCTGCATCCGTCTCTTTTCATTCCATCCCTCATCTGTGGAGATTGCTGGTGGGCTCGATATCGGATTGCTTATTCTATCGAAGAATATATAATATTATAATATTAATTAAGAATTATTATAATATTATAAATTCAGAATATATTTTTGAACTATAAACAATTAAGTGTTATTGTATATATTTACAAGTCGATGAAAAATAACAAAAGTAAGGATGATGCGTTATTTAATCGGACACGGCGTTCGTTTCTACGTTTCACTGGAGTCGCAGCTACTACTTCCGCTTTACTCGCAACGCAAGGGATGAGCAACGCTGCGACTCGGACCGAATATACCATCCGCGAGGAGACGCCGGACGAAACCGAGGTGTACGTGACTGATACACAGAAATCGGGACCGACTGCGGTCGTGATAGGTGGCATACAGGGCAACGAACCTGCCGGCCACGAAGCTGCCGAGGATATCAAAACGTGGTCGATAGATCAGGGAACCCTTGTCACGATTCCACATGCGAATCCGATTGCGATTCGCCGGGATACATACTACAACGAGAGAGGGAACCTCAATCGGAAGTTCCCACCAGGGGAAACGCCGACGACACCGCTTGCACGGGCGATTTGGGACGTCCTTACGTCGTACGACCCGGACGTGGTTATCAATCTCCACAGTTCGCGAGGCATCTATCGGGAAGATGTCGGACCGGATGGCGTCGGCCAGGCCATCTACCCGACGACCGTTTCGGGTGCTGCTCGTGACGCGATACGCACGAAGGAGTACATGAATCGATATCATCTCGACGACTCTCTCCCCGATTACTATCGGTTCAAGCGCGGGAACCTGATCGATGGGACCCGTCCATTACTCATCCACAAGGTCGACGCCGACCTGAACGAGCCGGGATTCATCGTCGAAACGACTCGGTATGGGTCGGATCTGCAAACGCGGACCCGTTGGGAGCTCAACATCGTTCGACATCTGCTGGGACGACACGGAATCCACCGGACGTACGAAAATTAAAATCGGGATGGTTTCGGGTTGCAGAGTCGATGAACAGTGAACGGGGGTACATCGACGGTGTCGCCCGCCATCGATCCGTCTTCGTTCTTCGAACCGCTCACTCGTCTCGCGGCGTAACCCGTACCTCGACGCCGTTCGGTCGGTAGGCGTTCGCCGCGTAGCCCCCCTCGTTCCATGGGTAGACGTCCTCGGGAACCTCCGCCCAGTCGTCGAGGACGGCGATGCGGGACGGCTGGGTTCGTCCATTCTCGTCGGTCGCCCGCGAGAGCAACGTGACAGTCCCGTCGAACTCCGTCTTCGGTTCCCACGCGTAGCTGAACAAGCGCCACGCGCCGCTGTAGTCCGGGCCGTACAGGTCGGCGTCGTGCCACGTATCGCCGTCGTCCGTCGATACTTCGACGCGGGACACCCTGTCGTCCCCCGCCCACGCCACGCCCCGAATCTCTACCCGTCCGTCCGCGTCGGGTGTGACCGGGCGTTCGCCGTCGGGTTCTCCGATGAGCGACATCACGTTCTCGTCGAACGTGTAGGGGTGCGTCACGCCGCCGACGAGTTGCTCCCACGTGTCGGTCGTCGGAACAGTCTCCTCGATTTCCGGTTCGGCGTCCGCCGGATGGATGCGGTAGGCACCGTGTTGCCAGTAGGTGTACGTCCGCCCGTCGTCCTCCTCGGCGAACGTCGCGTCCGTGACCATCGTGTCCGTCACCCGGAGTTCCTCGACCCACTTGACGCTGTTCGTGCCGTACCATCCCGGCACGATGAGTCGGACCGGATACCCGTGTTCGACCGGGAGCGGTTCGCCGTTCATCTCGTACGCGAGGACGCAATCGTCGAGCGCCTTCGACAGCGGAATCGATTTCACGTACACGTCGTCGTCGGCGGGGACGTCCCCGCCGACGGCGGTGAGCCAGCGGTCCGAATCGTCGTTCACGTCCACGCCGCGGTCTTCGAGTACTGCCCGAACCGGCGTTCCGCTCCACATCGCGGTCCCAACGGCGTCCCACGTCCACTGGACGCTCCCTGTCTCCGGGTCGTGTTGGCCGCGGTTGTTCCCCGCACACTCCATCGTGTGTGCGACGGCGACCGTCGGATAGTCCTCCCGAAGTGCCTCCATCGAGAGCGATTCGCCGTCGTCCACGCCCGTCACCCGGACTTGCCACGTCTCCGCATCGGCGTCCGGGATGTCGTTCCGATGGCAGACGAAATGTTCCTCGACCGGCGTCAGCCAGTCCGCGAACGTCTCCCGACTCGCCGCGCCGACGACGGTGTACCGGTCCTCCTCGTCACGAGCCTCCCGCGTCCCGGGTTTCCGTTCGAGGATGTCGTCTATCTCCCCGTGCCGTGAGTCCCGTCCAGTGCTCTCTCCCATGTGTGATATTATCAGTCACGACGAGCAAAACCGTTCCGGCGTGATGTGCGAACAGGCCTTTCCTGTTCTCCTTCCGTATCGTATCCGCGAACGCATGTGGCGAATGTGGCGAATCGAAGTAATTCCGGCTAGGGGCTCTAACGAGCGTCGTCGCACCTTGATTTTGAAACGTTCCTCAGTATCGTCGCTCTTATCCTTCCTTGTCGTATATTACCTGAACCCTTCATTCCGATTGATTATTCCTATCAGACGGTACGTCCTCCGAACGTAATAGATGATGGAACATAACTAATTATAAAAATTCTAAATGTATGAAACGATGTCAAATAACGAGAGAGGAGAGGACGCGGGAGTCGATAGAACACGGCGTTCGTTCCTTCGTCACGCCGGAGTCGCGGCTACTGCTTCGGCGTTTCTCGCAACGCAGGGGACGACTCGAGCCGCGACTCGGACCAGATATACCATCCGCGATGAGACGCCGGACGAAACCGAGGTGTACGTAACTGACACGGGGATATCGGGACCGACGGCGGTCGTGGTGGGCGGCATACAGGGTAACGAACCCGCCGGTTACGAAGCGGCTGAGGATATCAAAACGTGGTCGATAGACCAAGGAACGCTCGTTACGATTCCGCGGGCCAACCCGGTTGCCATTCGCCGCGATACCTACTACAACGACAGGGGTAACCTCAATCGGAAGTTCCCGCCGGGAGAGACGCCGACGACACCGCTTGCACGGGCGATTTGGGACGTCCTTACGTCGTACGACCCGGACGTGGTTATCAATCTCCACAGTTCGCGAGGCATCTATCGGGAAGACGTCGGACCGGATGGCGTCGGACAGGCCATCTACCCGACGACCGTTTCGGGTGCTGCTCGTGACGCGATACGCACGAAGGAGTACATGAATCGGTATCATCTCGACGACTCGCTCTCCGACCACTATCGATTCAAGCGCGGCAATCTGATAGACGGCGACCGTCCGTTACTCATCCA
>NZ_MEIH01000052.1:0-1781 GCF_001723155.1 Haladaptatus sp. W1 | reverse complement strand
ATACCCGTAAACAGTACATCAACCGAGAACTTCGCGGACTTGTCGATGCTGGATGGGTCGAAAAAGTCAATCGAGGCCTCTACCGCTTCGTCGCTGACGCACGTGAGGACTAACTAACCAATGAACGAATCCGAGATCACAGCGTACGTCGAACAGTCACAATCTCTAATCGACCAAGCACCACAAATGGATGAGGAAAATACGAAGATGAAACTCATCCAGCCACTCATCAAGCTGCTTGGGTGGGATATGTTTTCACCAGAAGTCGAACTCGAATATCCAATGCAAATCGGCCGAGGGAACACCCGTGCAGATTACGCCCTTCTCATCGAAACCGCTCCCGTCGTATTCATCGAAGCGAAGGGCTGCGACAGTACTCTCACTGACGCCGATAGAAGTCAACTGACGAGCTACATGCGGCAGAAAGGGGTCGATTGGGGGCTTCTAACGACTGGCAGTCAATTTGAGATATTCCGCCGTCGCAAAGACAGCTCTCGTCCTGATGAGGTCTCACTAGCACAGTTTTCAATTGCTGAACTCGAAGACAATTGGCACGTCTTGGAACTCCTCTCAAAGGAGCTTGTCAAGACAGGCGAAGCAGACACGATTGCTCATCGTATTGAAGCACGACAGCACGCCGTCGGAACACTCCAACAGCAAAAAGAAACCCTCGCTGAGCGAGTGACGCAGATTGTAATAGAGGAAATTGACGATTCGCTAGCCCAAGAAATCGAACCAAAGTCAAAGGAGTACATTGATTCGCTGATTCACACGCTCGCAAACGGTGATGAAGCAGATCTTCCGGTCGTTGAAAACGGGGGCGAGATTGTGACCACTCCAGATGAAGTCGTCTCTGATACTTCTTCTACAGCCGATACAGAGTATATCGTCCATCTTTCTGCAAACGGGGACTGCGTGTGGTCATGCTCTGATGAAAATCAATCCGATGTGATGGCAGAGACAGTTGATCTCCTGATTCAAGAGTACGATCTCATCGATCAGTTAGAGTCGTTTCCCTATGTTCCTGGCTCCAAAAATGCGATCCTCAATTCAGAGCCGACTCATCCCACCGGAGAGCCAATGCGGATGCAGCGGAACCTCTCTGATGACTACTATCTCTATGTCGCGTTAGATCAGGGGAGTAAGAAACGATATATCACGAGATTCGCCGAGCGATGTGGTTTGACTGCTGAATTCGACGGTGGATGGTGAGAAGATACCTTCTCAGTAATTTCTTTCTCGCCAGCGTCATTCCAACCTCTTCTGGATTTCTTGACTACCGGTTTGTATCGTAACCCTTGTCGCTCAACTTTATCAATTGCTGACCACTACGGGCCAGGAATCACTTCGTAATACATCCCCATACTCCCAAATTTTATTTCGTTGTCGTTAGTTCGGTGGCATATGGTTCTTTCCGATGAACGCCAGATTATTCGCGTTTGGGACGCGTTTGCTGAGGCCGATTTCAAGTATGTAACTGCAAGTGGTGAGTCACGTTCGCTCGATAGTTCGAGAGAGCAGCGCAACGAACGACTGCCTATCCGCCAGAAACTGCTTCAAGACTTTCTTAGTGAGGAGATCGGCGTCACGGAACTCAAAAACAAGATGGCGAGCGAAGTGGGTAGTCACAAACTCTGGGGCTTCAGTGGGTTCAGCGGCCAAATGTTCTTCAATATGCTTGTTTCGACGGCCGAAACAGATGGTGGTACGGATCTTTCGGAGTTGCTTCGAGACGTCCTCGCAGCGCCTGCGGAACGGGCAGACATCGTCGTCGATTTTCT
>NZ_MEIH01000051.1:0-2537 GCF_001723155.1 Haladaptatus sp. W1 | reverse complement strand
GTGGGGGCGAAAAGTCGCTGACCGCGCTCGCGTTCATCTTCGCCATCCAGCGGTACAACCCCGCGCCGTTCTACGCGCTGGACGAGGTGGACGCCTTCCTCGACGCCGTGAACGCCGAACGCGTCGGCGAGATGGTGCACGAACTCGCGGGCGACGCACAGTTCGTCGTCGTCTCGCATCGCTCCGCGATGCTCGACCGTTCGGAGCGCGCCATCGGCGTGACGATGCAAGGGGACATACTCGGGGTCGAGGTCCATCACGTCCGCCACGATGTCGGCGATGGCGTTGACCGAGGTGGTCGTCCGCGTCCCGAGGTTGTAGGTGTTCATCGCATCGTCGGCGTTCTCGACGACGTAGCGCATCGCTTCGGTGCACTCGGTGACGTGCATGTAGGATTTCTCCTGGAGTCCGTTCCCGAGGATGGTCAGCACGTCGGGGTTCTCGTCCAACTTCTCCACGAAGTCCGGGACGACGCCCGCGCCGAACCGCGGACCGACGATGTTGGCGAATCGGAAGTTCCACACGGTGAAATCGTAGGAGTGGGCGAACGTCGAGAGGAGGGCTTCCTCCGAGAGTTTCGCCGACCCGTAGATGCTGATTGGTTCGAGCGGCGCGTAATCTTCGGGCGTCGGCCGCGGGGCCTCGCCGTACACCGTCGAGGAGGACGTAAAGGCGAAGTTCGTCACGCCGACCTCGTCCATGCGTTCGAGGATGTTGTACGTCATTTCGCCGTTCTCCTCGAACTGGGGCCGCGGGTCGTCGGTGTTGACGTATTTATCCGCCGCGGCGAAATGGAAGACGGCATCGAAGGAGCCGTCGATGACCGCCTCGACGGCGGATTCGTCGGTTAAATCGGCCTGCACGAACTCGGCGTCGTCGTGAACGGACGACTCGATTCCGTTGGAGAGGTCGTCCGCGACAGTTACGTCGTTGTCCGCGACGAGGTCGTCGACCATCTGGGAACCAACCAAACCGGCACCGCCGGTTACGAGAACTCGTTTATCGGAGAGTTGCATGCACGGTTCTGCGATTGTGGCCGGGAAGTGTGTTCCGGTCTGCCGGAACGCCGTCGAAAAAACGTCGCGTTGCCGCAATCCGTATTTCGAAACCTCCTAACGCGTTCGGCCGCCATCGAAGCGTATGCACGACGAACCGTCGGTCACGGTCGTCCGTCTCGGCCACCGACCCGGACGCGACGAACGGATGACCACACACGTCGGACTCACCGCCCGCGCGTTGGGTGCGGACCGCGTGGTCCTCCCCGACAACGCGGGACAATCGCAGGAGACCATCCGCGACATCACCGACCGCTTCGGCGGCCCGTTCGAGGTCGAACTGTCCGGCAGTCAGAAGGCGCTCATCCGAAACTGGGAGGGAACCGTCGTCCACCTCACGATGTACGGCGAGCGCGTACAGGACGTGGAAACCGATATTCGGGACGCACACGCGGACGAACCGCTCCTCGTCGTCGTCGGGGCGGAGAAAGTTTCGTTCGACGTGTACGAAGCCGCCGACTGGAACGTCGGCGTGACCAACCAACCGCATTCCGAAGTCGCCGGACTCGCCGTCTTCCTCGACCGGTTGTTCGACGGCCGCGAACTCGACCGGGAATGGGAGGACGCCCAACAGCGCGTCATTCCCAAGGAAACGGGAAAGCAGGTCGAACCCGTCGGCGAGAAGGAGTAAGAAGAAAGGAGACGTGTCGAAAGAGTAAGAACCGACCGCACGTTTCGTTTTCAGCTCTTTTCGGGTCAGTCCATCATCTGCGCCGCGATGGTGTTCCGGAGGACTTCGCTCGTTCCCTCGTATATCTCGTTCAGTTTGGCGTCGCGGTAGTAGCGCTCCACGTCGGCACCATCCTGTCCGGGCCGAACTTCGACCCCGTGGAAGGTCGCGTCGTCGTCGAGGATGGTACGATAACCGCAATCGAAGAGGAGTCCGTTTCGTCGTCGAACATCGTCTGTCCGGCGTTCGTCAACGCACACACTCACATCGGAGACTCCATCGCCAAGGAGGCCGGTGCGGGCTGTCGTTGGAAGAACTCGTCGCGCCGCCGGACGGACTCAAACACCGACTTCTTCGGGAGACGTCGCGTGCGAAGAAGGTCGAAGCGATGCGACGGTCGTTGGAATTCATGCAATCGACGGGGACCGCCTCGTTTCTCGAATTCCGCGAGGGCGGCGTCGAGGGCGTCTTCGCCCTGCGCGAGGCCGCCGAGAGCTTGGACATCGACCCGTTCATCCTCGGTCGGGAGACGGTCGATGCGATGGAAGCGGCGGACGGCTTCGGCGCGAGCGGTGCCAACGACGCCGACTTCGGCCGTGAACGGACGGCGACGAAACGGGCGGGAAAGACGTTCGGAATCCACGCGGGCGAGGCCGACCCGAGCGACATCAACCCGGCGCTCGACCTCTCGCCGGATTTCCTCGTTCACGTCGTCCACCCCGAGCCGATTCACCTCGACCGAATCGAAGACAGCGAGATTCCCATCGCGGGTCTGTCCGCGCTCGAACCTCGTGACTGGGGTCGGTATGCCC
>NZ_MEIH01000050.1:0-2225 GCF_001723155.1 Haladaptatus sp. W1 | reverse complement strand
CTCGCCTCTGCCAATCGAACGAGCGCTTCTAGCTTTCGTCCGGTCACCGGAATCGGCGCGTCCTCGTCCGCACCTTTCGAACGCAAATCCACGTAGAAGTCCCGAATCGCCTCGCGAGCCTCCTCGGTCATCGTTGGATAGACGTTCGATTTCGCGTAGGCGATGTACTTGTGGAGCAGTTCCGCGTCTATCGGCGGAACGATTTCTTCCGTTTGGCTTCGTACCTGTTCTTCGGTGATGTTCGGATAGTTAATTTCTGTCCGCTGAGTGTTCAACTCTCCAGCAAAGTTGGTTTGCAGAATATGCTGCGCGAGCCGTGAATCGTGGTCAGGGTCGGGCTGATCCGTCACCGTAAAGATGAGGTCGAATTGAGAGATGAGTTCGGGTTCGAGATCTATCTGCTCCCCAATCGACTCGTACTGATCGAACCGTCCGTACTTCGGATGTGCGGATGCGAGAACTGATGCCCGCGCTTTCAGTTGCTCTGAGACGGTGGCTTTGTTCACCTTAACCGTCTGGTCTTCAAGCACGTCGATAAGAGCCGCTCGCTGTTTGTCGCTGAACTTGTCGAGGCTCTCAAGGCACGCGAGACCACGGTCAGCGAGTGGGAGCGCACCGGCTTCCACAGCCCAAGTTTTGTTGCCGGTACCCGTCTTTTTCGTGCGTTTCATCGACGCGGTGAGGCCGACAGAGGAACTGCCAGACCCAGAGGCACTAATAGTACATGGTGAAAGAACACCTGCGTAGTCGAGCAGCCGGCTTTCATATGGGCCGGGGTCGCCGAAGAGTGCAACATGGATGTCGCCGCGAATGCGAGTTCCGTCCGGAAGATGCTTTGTGACACCGCCGAACAGTTGGAGAATGATTGCAAGCTTCTCCCGTTCGTATCCGTAAATCGAAGGAGCCACTGAGCTAACCATCTGATCGTAAATGTCTGATTGGTTGGAGTGTTCGATGATGTCTTCCTTGTCATCGAATGTGATGTCCATATCCTCGAACTCTTCTTCCTCGATGACGACCGAGAGACCGTCGATTATCTTGTCAGCGACAGAGGCATCTGTGTGGCTGCCATGGAGGATGTGCACGATGCCGGTCACAGTAACGGTCGGCGAGTTCCTTCACATGGGCGTCGTCCTCGGCGACAAAACGCTGTTTCACGAGCTCCACCGCGCGCCGTTCGACGGCTATCTCACCCCGGACGAGGCGGGCGAACTCGACCGGTTCGTCTACGAGGAGCGGGAGATGGACTACGCGAGCGAACTCGCGGACCGGATGCAGCGTGCGATTCGACTCCGTTCGCGTCAGCCGGGCAAGAAGGGTCTGTTGCTGTCGGCGGGGTACGATCGCGGACGCTGCTGTCACAGCTTCCCGACCTCGACCACAGCTACACCGTCGGAATGCCGGACGCACAGGAGGTGAAGGTCGCCCGGCGCTTGGCGAAACAGTACAACGTGGACCACACGACGCTGGTGACGAACGACCGGTACATCACGCCCGGGGAACAGAAGGTGCGCGACACGCAGGGCATCAAGGAGTCCATCCACATCCATCACGCGGGCTACAACAGCGAGATGGAAGTGGACACGATGTATCACGCCCTGCTGTTCGACACGCTGTTGAAGGGGTTCGGTCACAAGCGAACCGAGTTGAAGCTGTTCGGCAAGACCATCCCGACGAAGAAGATGGAGTCGGACCCCGACCCGGTCGAGGCGTCGCTCGACAACTTCGGCTACCTTCCCGAGCGGAGCAGGAAGGTCGCGGAGAAGTACACGTCCGACCCTGACGCCGCCGGAAAGTTCGTCCGGCAAGCCATCGATTCGGAGTTCGACCGCTGCTGGAAGCGGAACCGACTCCGTGCAGAACGCTCTCGCGCTATTCAGCATCCGGAACCAGCCGACGATTCCGTCGCGGACCCACCTCGCGGATAACTACCTCGAATCGTTCATCGCGGCCGACACGGAGCTGCTGGAGTGGCACCTGCAAACGCCGCCGGAGTACCGGAACACGTCGACGTTCATCCGCGCGATTCGGCAGCTGGACGAGGACCTGTTCCGCCACCGTCCTCCGGACCGGCCGTACACGTCGACGTTCTTGTCCCAGATGGAGCAGTTCGTGCGCCGAAAACTCCCGTTCATCACGGAGTTCCAACCCGCGTGGCCCGACCGACAGAAGGTGTACGACCGCTACAACTTGGACCAGCGGTTGTTTCCCCGAAAACGAGACGA
>NZ_MEIH01000049.1:0-2060 GCF_001723155.1 Haladaptatus sp. W1 | reverse complement strand
CCTACGCACCCGACTACGTGTATGAGCCTCGAAGCGCTACACGAAGACCACGGAGCGACGTTTTGCTCGGTCGGGAATCGTCGGGTGCCACGCGACTACGGCCGACCCGAACGGGCACACAGTGCGGTCAGGAACGGCGTCGGACTCACGGAGATGCCTACGGCGTCCTCGTCGTCTCGGGCGACGACAGAATCGAGTACGTCGATAACATCGTCTCGAACACGGTTCCGAGCGAAGACGGACGCGGAACCTACGCTGTTCTGCTCGACCCGCAAGGAAAGGTCGAACTCGACATGTACGTCTACTGTGCGGGCGAGGGGAGTACACCCGTCGCAAAGCATGTCTACGAGACGGCTGCAGCGAACGGGAGCGGGTTCAAGCACAGGGAGGCGCGAAGAATCACATCGTTGTCGCCGAGTCCGCTGACCTCGACTTCGCGGCTGAGCAAACCGTCAGCTCGGCATTCGCGAATTCGGCCAGCGATGTCTCGCTAATCCAGTCGCCGTCGTGGTCGATGAGATCTATGACAAATTTGCTGATCGCGTCACGGATATCGCCTCCGACCTTACCGTAACAAATGGCTTAGACGACGACGCGGAAATGGGACCGCTGATCACCTCCGAGCATCAAAGCCGTGTCGAGCAGTATATTCAGGAAGGAATCGATGACGGTGCTACCCTGCTCGTAGATGGTCGCACGCTCGAGACACTGAGGCAGGAAACTTCCTCCGGCCGACGATATTCGGGGATGTCGATCCGAGTATGAGTATTGCTCAGGAAGAAATATTGGTCCGGTGTTGGCGCTGGTCCGTGCTGAAGACTTCGCAGACGCGCTTTCTATCGTCAACGGAAGCCGTTTCGGCAATGCCGCGAGCTTGTTTACGGACCGTGGGAGCGATGCTCGCCAATTCCGTCATACGGTGGAAGCTGGCAATCTCGGTGTGAATACCGGCACTGCGGCTCCAATGGCGTTTTTCCATTTCGGTGGCTGGAAGGATTCTTTCTTCGGTGATCTTCACGCACAGGGCGAAGATATGATTCACTTCTATACGACAAGGCAGTCTACATCGAACGCTGGCCAGACGCGTGAACCGCCTCGGGCTGCTCCGGCTGTAGATTTTCCTCGATTTTGCCCTTTCCGCGGCTATAATTGACTATTTTCTATCCATACTGTGTGGGAAGATGCCATAGAACAGTTCTTAGAAGCGGTTGAAAACGACCGTTACGTTAGCTATCGTCAGTTTAGATACAGGCGATGAAAATCACCGGACACACCATCGACAATGTACGTGAGGAAATCCCCGCTAGTGGTCTGACACTCCACTATATGGAATGGTCGATGAAGTCTTTGATTCTCAACGGTTGTGAAATCGGGAGGCCGGCTGCTGCGGAGTTCTTTCCGTACAAGTTCGAGGAGATAATGCGTGCTGCTGTTTCTGGGTCAGCAATGGAACCCGACGGAGGAATAAGCATGTCCGTTTCAACGTTTTTCGTGCAGAGTCGGAAGTCGGTTGATGAATAACTCCTTACCATGGCACAGATCGATACCACAGTGAACGCGATCATCCAACTCGTTCAAAAGTGCTTCTGCATGTAGATCAAAGGAAAAGACTTGATAGGGGTAATAGATAGGGTGTTCCGCCGTCGTCTCCAGTATCTCCTCGTCTGTTCCGAAGAGAATCGACTCGGCTTCCGCCTCGGAAATTTCCCGATCGAAGACCTTGACCTGTTGTCTCTGTGGAGTGGTAGACATCACAGTCCCTCCTCTACGGTTGTTTCGGTGGCACCGTTTTCTTCGCCTCTGTGTGATCATCTACCGAGAGATGGTCACTAATCGCTCGCGCTTCGGGAGCCAATGATCGAGCAGATTGTGAGACGGTTCCAGCCGGTGCTGATTGGGATGCACGAGCACGACGCACGAGAGAAACGACTTCTTCCTTTGGTGGTGCAGTGAAAAGCGTCACAACAACGAGTAACAGTATCGATGCAATGAGTCCGCAAAGAAGGGATGAAGGGCCGTTTCAGCCTGGAGTTCACCTGCTGTCCAGATGACATTGGTCC
>NZ_MEIH01000048.1:0-10029 GCF_001723155.1 Haladaptatus sp. W1 | reverse complement strand
CGCCATCGACGACCAGGAACGCGACCAGCAGGATGGTCAGCGTCGTCAGTCCGATGACCGGGTTCGCCAGAAGCGAAATTCCGGCGATGGCGTAGATGACCGCGAGCAGTCCCTGAACGAAGAACCGCTTCCAGCCACCCGAGAAGGCGCGTGCGATGTGAACCAGCGCCCCGACGACCAGCAACGCTCCGAGTAGAATCGATAGCGAAACACCGGCCGCGAACGGCGCTAAGATGGCGAGTACGCCGATTACGGCGATAATAGCCCCGGCCCCCATCGAAGCACGCCACGATTGTTCGGTGGTCTCCGATACCATTCCCGCACCGCTTTGTACTTCAGTGCTCATTTGAACTTCACCGGTTACATATTCGATAGGTAACCATATAAATTGTGTTGGCTATTTGAAGGAAATTCCAAGAGTCAGACCTATTTCGCGTGGTTGAAAGAGTTAGAAGCGTCTTACCCACTGAATCCGAATCCGAATAATATGGCAGAATTTTTAATTATCTGATAAGCATCACATCTTTTCGGGTCCCGATTTTGACTTTTCCCCTGCTATCTGACCGTTTCAACGTAGCCTTTGATTCCGAAATCGAACCGTCCGTTCAACGGCCGTCGCATCATCGGTCGTCTCACCACGTCTCGATGGTCCCTTCGCGGATGTCTTCGACACATCCCTCGCACGCGGGATGGTCCGGGTCGAAACACTTCGGCCGTCCCTCCTGGTCTATCGGCGCTGCCCGACGGTCGACGTGTCTTCGGCAGACGATTTTGGCCCGGCCGTGTTCGTCCCGCGGCAAATCGGCGAGGACGGTATCGTGAGCGTTCCGGTACGCATCCTTCGCCTCCTCTATCTGGCGGTTCGCCGATTGACGGGTTTCGGCGTACTTCTTTCCCACCTTCCGGAGTTTGACGCGGAGGAAACGGTCGAGGCGGTCGTCCATACCTCCCTCTTGGTGGTGGGGGAATGAAAGGTTAACCCGATTCGGTGGAGCAAAACAACCGCCGAGAGGAAGACGATGAGTTCGTGACGGTTGAAATCCCACCAATAGCGCGTCTAGCGGCCCGAACGAGCCGTTTTCACTTCCACTCTGCTCCCACGTAACCTTTTATACTATTGCGAACCAACCACGGCATGTCTCCCATAGAAAACGAAGTGGAGACGGAGCAACCATGACCGATGTGCGACAGCACGCAGAGGAAATACACGAACAGTTCTCCGACCATCTCGACGTGACCGTAGACGACGTAGCCTCGCGTCTCGACAGCCTCGTCAACGAGTACAAAGTGCCGATGGAAGAGGCGCGACGAAGCGTCACCAGCCATTATCTCGACGAAGCCGGACTGGAACGCGACGACATTCGAACCGGCGGGACCAGCGACGTGAACGTCGAGGACATCGAAACCGACGAAGAGTGGGTGAACCTCACCGCGAAGGTCGTCGACCTTTGGGAACCGCGAAGCGACGCCGTGGGCCAAGTCGGCCTCCTCGGCGACGAGACGGGCACCATCAAGTTCACCAAGTGGGCCAAATCCGACCTCCCCGAACTGGAGGAAGGGACGGTCTACTCGCTCGGTAACGTCGTCACGGACGAGTATCAGGGCCGCTATTCGGTGAAACTCAACCGCACGACCACCATCGAGGAACTCGACGCCGACATCGAGGTCGGCGACAACAGCACCGAGATGGAGGGCGCGCTGGTGGACATCCAGTCCGGCAGTGGTCTCATCAAGCGGTGTCCGAAGGAAGACTGCACGCGCGTCCTGCAGAACGGCCGCTGTTCGGAGCACGGCGAGCAGGAAGGCGAATTCGACCTCCGAATCAAGGGCGTCTTGGACGACGGTCTCGACGTACACGAGGTCATCTTCAATCAGGAATCGACCGAGAACCTGACCGGCATCGAACTGGAGGAAGCGAAGCAGATGGCGATGGACGCGCTCGACACGACGGTCGTGGCCGACGAGATGCGCGAGAAGACGCTCGGCCACTACTACCGCGTGACGGGACCGACGATGGGTCGGTACCTGCTCGCGAACGACGTCGAACTGCTCTCCGGGCCGGTGGATGCCGAAGCGGCGCTTATCAAAGCGAGGTCGATGTAACATGAGCAACGCACCAACACGAGAGGTCGCACGCCGCACCTTCGCGGCGGAGTTCAACGACGCGAGTTACACGTTCAAAGAGTCGGACGACGAGCGCGCACCGGTCTACTTGCTCCTCCCCACGGGCGAGCGAGCGAACCGAGTCTTCGTTGTCGGAACGCTGACCGAGAAGGAAGACGTCGGTGAGGACAGCGAGTACTGGCGCGGACGGGTCGTGGACCCGAACGGGGACACGTTCTTCGTCTACGCCGGACAGTACCAGCCGGACGCCGCGGCCATGCTTCGAGAACTCGAAGCACCGGCCTACGTCGCCATCGCCGGGAAACCCCGGACGTTCGAGATGGACGACGGGACGGTGAACGTCTCGCTTCGACCGGAGTCCATCACCGTGGTGGACGAATCGACGCGGGACCGCTGGGTGGTCGAAACCGCCGAGCGAACCATCGAACGCATCGAGGCGTTCGACGACGAGACGAACCGCTACGCCGCGATGGCGAAAGAGGAGTACGAGCGACCCATCGACACCTACCGCGACAACGCGATTCGGGCGCTCGAAAGCCTCGCCACCGTCGATGGATCGGGTGACGACGGCGGCGACGAAGCGGACGGGGGAGCGGCTACCGAGGGCGAAACGACGCCACAGTAGCGAACTCCACGAGCACCCTTTCGACCGCGGATACGATTTCGAAGGGGTCGGGTAGACGACGCGAAGAGCGACGGCTCTCGATTACGGACGAAACGAGCGGAGATAAAACCGACACCACACCAACCCATGCCCGACGAACGAACCTCACCGAGCGGTGATTGGCGGGAAGTGTACGCGGAGATGGGGGCGGACACGTCGGCGGAAGGGCCGGTTCACCCGTGCCCAAAATGCGGTGCGGAGTCTGTGTGCGTCTTTAATCGCGTGTTCGAGTGCGAGGAACACGGCGTGTGGGCGCTCGACAGAACTGGGAAGCCGCGAATCGGGACGGCGACGGACTCGAATCGGACGATGGCCGATTAGTCGAGGGGTTCGGAGAGCGCGTTCTCGACGCGCTCTTCGAGCAGGCCGGACCACACCAGCGTCTCGGCCGCCGAGATGTCCTCGTGAATGGGGCGGTCCTCGACGAGCGGCGGGACGACTTCGCGGACAGCCTCGTAGGCGGCCGCGGTACCGACACCGTGGGCGAGGTCGTCGGCAACGAACTCCGCGGCTTGCGCGCCGCAGAGGAGTTCGATACCGACGATGGAAAGCGCGTTCGCCACGGCACGGCGAGCGTTGTACGCGCTCTGGGCGCTCATGCTCACGTGGTCCTCCTGATTCCCGCTGACGGGCGTGTTGTCCATCGAGGCGCGCCCGATGGAACGGTTTTCGTTCAACAGCGCGGCGGCGGTGTACTGGGCGATCATGTAGCCCGAGCGCAGTCCGCTGTGTTCGGTGAGGAACGGCGGCAGGTGTGGTTCCTGCGTGTTCGGGTTGAGCATGCGGTCCACCCGGCGTTCCGAGATGGCCGCGAGTTCCGTGACGGCGTTCGTCAAGTAATCGAGCGGGAGCGCGAGCGGGTCGCCGTGGAAGTTGCCGCCGGAGAGGACCGCCGCGTCGCCCGCACCGCTGGCCCGACTGTTTACCGTATCTGCGGGGAAGATGAGCGGATTGTCGGTCGCGCTGTTGAGTTCGATTTCGACGACGCCGCGGAGGTGGGCAACGGCGTCCCGGACCGCACCGTGGACTTGCGGCAGGCAGCGAAGCGAGTAGGCGTCCTGCACGCGGTCGCAGTTGCGATGGGATTCGACGATTTCGGAGTCGGCGGTGAGGCGCTTTACGTTCCGCGCGCTCTTCGCGTGGCCGTCGTGAGGACGGACGTCGGCGATTACGGGGTCGGCGGAGGCGGTGGTTCCCATCGTCACCTCGGTCGTGAGCGCCCCGGCGACGTCGGCCGCTCGAATCGCTCGTTCGGCGTCGCGCACGGCGAGGGCGGCGAGACCGACAGAGAGCTGCGTGCCGTTGATGAGCGCCAACCCCTCCTTGGCCGCGAGCGTCACCGGTTCGAGTCCGGCGGTTTCGAGCGCGTCGGCACCGTCGAGTCGTTCGCCGTCCACCGTTGCGGTTCCCTCGCCCATGATGACCAGCGCGAGGTGTGCGAGCGGCGCGAGGTCGCCGCTCGCGCCGAGGCTGCCGCGCGATTTGACGACCGGGTGGACGCCCTCGTTCAGCATCGTGACGAGTTGATCCACGACGAGTTCGCGGATGCCGGAGTAGCCCTTGACGAGCGCGTTGACTCGGCCGAGCATCATAGCCCGGACCTCCTCGCGGCGCAGTTCCCTTCCCGCACCCGCGGCGTGGCTTCTGATGAGGTTGGTCTGGAGCGTCTCGATGTCCTCGTGTGGGATTCGTTCGTCCACGAGTTCGCCGAAGCCGGTGTTGACGCCGTAGACGGCTTCGCCGCTCTCGACGACCTGTTCGACGCGTTTCCGTGCGGTTCTGACCCGTTCGCGGACGTCCTCGGGACGAAGACGGTCGCGTCGTCGCGCGCGACGCGTTCGACGTCCTCGGGCGTTAGCGATTCGCCGTCGATTTCGATTTCACTCATGATGGACCACCTCGCCGTTCTTCAGCACCGTCTCGACCGTGTTCACGCCGAAGTTGTACGGGACGTGAACGTAGCTCGGTGCGTCGATGACCGCGATGTCGGCCGGGGTACCCGGTTGAAGCGTCCCGGTTCCGTCTCCGATATCGAGCGCCATCGCGGCGTGTTTTGTCCCGGCGACCAGCGCCTCGGCGGGCGTCATGCCCATCTCGACGCAGGCGAGCGACGAGGCGAAGCCCATGCTCTGGGAGTGGCAGTTCGGGTTGAAGTCCGTCGCTATCGCCACCGGTGCGCCCGCATCGAGGAACGCGCGGGCGTCGGCGAATTCCGCGCCGAGGCCGAAGGCAGTTCCCGGCAGGAGGACGGGGACGACACCGGCGTCGGTCAGGGCGGCGATGTCGTCGTTCGTCGCGTAGAGGAGGTGGTCCGCGCTCGTCGCACCGAGATTCGCGGCGAGTTGCGAACCGCCGATGTGGGCGAGTTCTTCGGCGTGAACCTTCGGGTCAAGCCCTGCTCCTCGCCGGTTTTCAGGACGCGGCGTGACTGCGGGACGGTGAAGACGCCTTCCTCGCAAAACACGTCGCAGAACTCCGCGATGCCCTGTTCCACGACGGCCGGAATCTGTTTTTCGACGACTTCATCCACGTAGTCGTCCGCGTCCCGGCCTTCCGGAATCGCGTGGGCACCCATGAAGGTCGGGACGACATCGACCGCGTGGTGGTCGTCGGCCGAGCGATGACGTCGAGCATTCTGAGTTCGGTCTCTGTGTCCAGCCCGTAGCCTGATTTCACCTCGACCGTCGTCGTCCCGTGGGCGAGCATCGTATCGAGGTGCGAGAGCAGGTTCGAGAGGAGTTCCTCGTCGCTCGCCTTCCGCACCGCGCGGACGGTTCGGAGGATGCCGCCGCCGTCCGCGAGGATTTCCCCATACGTCTTCCCCTGCAGTTTCGCCTCGAACTCGTCCGAGCGGTCCCCGGCGAACAGCGCGTGAGTGTGCGGGTCAACGAACCCCGGAATCACCGCTTTGCCGCTCGCATCGACGACGTGGGTCGCGTTCTCCGGCGGGAACTCGCGGGTGACGGGACCCGTCGCGCCGACACGCGCGACGTCGCCGTCAACCACCGCGATTGCGGCGTCCTCGTAGATTCCGAGGGACCCGTCGTCTTCGACCGTGACGACCTGTTTCGCGTCGTGAACGACGGCGGTGAGGTCGTTTTCGTTCGGTTCCGAACCGCTCATCGGCCACCTCCGACGGCGGAGAGGAAGTGGGCAATCGCCCGCGCACCGGCGTTCACCGTTCGGTCGTCGCGGTCGAACGACGGTGCGCACTCCACGACTTCGAAACCAGCAACGCGGTCGTCGCTGGCGGCGAGTCGGAGCATACGGAACAGTTCACGGGGGGAGATGCCGCCCGGCGTCGGCGCGCTGACGCCGGGTGCGAACGCGGCGTCGAGCACGTCCAAATCGACGCTCACGTATATCGCGTCCACGTCGCCCAGCGACTCCAGCGCGGTGTCGATGGCGGAGACGGTATCGTCGTCGACCTCTTCGGCCGTGACGACTTCGCCGCCCGATTCTCGGACGGTATCGGCGTACCTCGAACTCGTCTCGAAGTGGCGCGCGCCGACGCAGGCGTAGGCGTCGAGGCCCGCGTCAAACAGCTGACGGTACGGCGTGCCGCTGGTCGGGTCGTCGCGCACTTCGCGCACGTCGAGATGCGCGTCGAAGTTGACGACGCCGAGCGAACCATCTTCGAGGAGCGGTGCGGCGTTCGGATCGGTGAAGGAGTTGTCGCCGCCGAGAAAGACGGGAAGCGTGTCGGCGTCGTGGAGTCGGTTCGTGAGGATGCGGGCCTCCTGCTGGAGCAGTCGAGTCGTGACCTCGTTCGGTTCGTCGGAGTCGAGCATGAGCATCAGGTCGCCAGCGTCGCCGACGTTGCCGACCGGTCCGGCGTCGAAGTGGTGGGTTTTCACACCGGCGAGGCTCTCGCGGAGCGCCGCCGGGCCGTCCGCCGCACCTTTTCGGCCGATGACGGCGTAGTCGAACGGTTCGCCGAGGAGTACCGCGTCGAACTCGGAAAGGCGGTCGTCGTCCAGTTCTGGGATGGGTTTTACGACGTCGCCGAACTGTTCGTCGTTCGGGTCGGACGACGTACCGCGCCATTCGGACGGTGGGTTCAGTCCGGTCATGTTCGGTCACGCATCGGAACCGCGACGTTCGATTTCTCGGCCTGTTCTATCGCCTCGTCGTAGCCCGCGTCGGCGTGGCGAATCACGCCCATTCCCGGGTCGGTGGTGAACACGCGGCGGGCCTTCTCGGCGGCCAACTCGGAGCCGTCGAGGACGATGTGGTTGTTCGCGTGAAGCGCGTTGCCGATGCCGACGCCGCCGCCGTCGTGGACGGACACGATGTCCGCGCCCGCCGCACAGTTGAGCAGGGCGTTGAGAATCGGCCAATCGGCGATGGCGTCCGAGTCGTCGCGCATGGCTTCCGTCTCGCGGTTGGGGCTGGCGACGGACCCGGCGTCGAGGTGGTCGCGGGTGACGACGATGGGGGCCTCGATTTCACCGTCTGCCACGAGTTCGTTGATTCGGAGGGCGAAGCGAGCACGTTCCGTGAGTCCTTCATCGTCTCCGGCGGCAGGGCCGCATTCGTTTCGATGCTCCGGGGGAGCATCGCTCGTCTCGTAGCCGAGCCAACAAACCCGCGAGGGAAGTCCCTGAAACTCGACCTGCTCCTGTGCGAGGTCTATCCAGCGGTGGAGTTGCTCCTTCTCGGGGAAGAGTTCCACGACGGCCTCGTCGGTGCGGTGGATGTCCTCGGGGTTGCCGGAGAGCGCGGCCCAGCGGAAAGGACCCTTGCCCTGGCAGAACAACGGGCGGATGTAAGCGGGGACGAATCCGGGGAAGTCGAACGCATGCTGCATGTCGCGGTGTTCTTTCACCTGTCCACGGATGTTGTTGCCGTACTCGAAGGCGATAGCGCCCGCGTCCTGAATGTCGAGGATGCCTTGGACGTGGCGAGCCATCGTGTCCAGACTCTCCTCGACGTACGTTTCGGGGTCCTCCTCGCGGAGGTGGTCGGCTTCTTCGACGGAATAGCCCGACGGGTAGTAACCCTCCAGTTCGTCGTGCGCGCTCGTCTGGTCGGTGATGACGTCCGGGACGAATCCCCTGTCGAGCATCCCTTCCAGCATGTCGGCGGCGTTGATGTGGACGCCGACGGAGTACGGTTCGCCGTTCTCGGCGGCTTCCGTCGCCTTCTCGATGGCGTCGTCCAAGTCGTCGGTCTTTTCCATGCAGTAGCCGGTTTCGATGCGGCGGTCGATTCGGTCCTCGTCTACCTCGGCCGCGATGCAGACCCCGTGGTTCATCGTGACGGCGAGCGGTTGGGCACCGCCCATCCCGCCGAGACCGCCCGTGACGACGATTTTACCGGAGAGGTCGCCGTCGTAGTGCTCGTCGGCGAGCGCGGCCAGCGTCTCGTAGGTCCCCTGAATGATTCCCTGCGTGCCGATGTAGGCCCACGACCCCGCCGTCATCTGGCCGTACATGATGAGACCCTTCGCTTCGAGTTCGTGGAAGTGCTCCCAGTCGTCCCACTTGCCGACGAGGTTGGAGTTGGCAATGAGGACGCGGGGCGCGCGTTCGTGCGTCGTGAATCGCCCGACGGGTTTGCCGGACTGGACGAGCAGCGTCTCGTCGTCGTCCAGTTCGCGCAGTTCGGCCATGATGGCGTCGTAGGCGTCCCACGAGCGGGCCGCCCGCCCCGTCCCGCCGTAGACGACGAGTTCCTCGGGGTCCTCGCCGACATCGGGGTCGAGGTTGTTGTTCAGCATGCGAAGGGCCGCCTCCTGTCGCCAGCCCTTGCACTCGATGTCCGTTCCGGTAGGCGCACCCTGATAGTCGCGCCACTGGGCGCTCGGGTCGCCGATGTCGTGGTCGGGGTCCGATGAGTCGTTCATGCGGTTTCTAGCTTGTAGTATGCACGCGAGGCGCAAATACCCACGACCCTCCTTTCGGAGGGTTCTTTAAATATTTCCGGCGAGAATTCCCGGTGATGCACGAGGTCGTGATGCGAATCAAACAGCCGAGCGTTCCGGCGGAAGCGACGGCGGGAACCGAGACGGCGGTCGAGTTGTGGTGTAACGACCACTGTGACCTGTTGCACCTCAGCGGCCCGGACGGGGAAGCCGTCCTCGAACGCATCGAACGGCTCGTCGGCGTGCAAGAACTGCTGGTCGAGGGCGACGAACGGGTGGCGATGACCGAAGCGTGTCTGAAAGAGCACGAAGCCGACACCGTGGAGTCGTTTCTCGCCCGCCACAATTGCCTGCTCGTCCCGCCGTTGCGGTACGTCGCCGGTGAGAAGTGGTGCCGGATACTGGCGCTCGATTCGGCGAACCTGACCGCGTTGTACCGCGACCTCGTAACGACGTTTCCGGTGACGATAGAATCGAAGCGCGAAATCAGGGCTGTTTCGGGTGACAGACCGCTTCTCACGCCGGAAACCGCATTACCCGACCTTTCGTCGCGTCAGCAGGAGGCGTTGGTGCTCGCGGTCGAGATGGGCTACTATCGGATTCCGCGCGAGACCACGACGAGCGAGATCGCGGCGGAGATGGGCGTCGAGCGGCGGACGATGGAGGAGCACCTGCGACGGGCGGAGAACAAGATAGTCGGTGGGATGGTGTCGTTCTACGGCGGCCGTGGCAACGTCTGACGAAACCTTAAGTATCGCCACGGTGCTAATCTACGCTAGGATGGGCAACAAAAACAAGACGATTTCCTTCCGGGTGAACGAGGACGCGTTCGAAACCCTGCGGGAGATCGCCGAAAAGCGCGACATCTCGCTGTCGGCAGTGTTCCGCGACTACGTGGACCTGCTGGTCGCCCATGACGGGAAGGTCAAAGTCGTTCCGGAAAACCAGGTCGGGGAGGAAAGCGACGAGAGTTCGTTCCCGCCGAAAGTCGAGGTTCCGAAGAGCTTCGTCCGCGAACACGAGCGCCTCGAACTGGAAGCCGAACACCTCCGCGAACAGCTACAGGAACACAAGGAGTACCTCCGCCATCTCCAGTCGAAGGTCAGCGATGACGGGGAGGAAGAGGTCATCCAACTGGAGGAGTTGGACGACGAACTGGAGAGCGACGAACCGTTCCGATTGGGGTAGTCGGGGTTCCGAACTCAGCCCGACAGCGAGTGTTTCTTCTGCCGCGACCGTGATTCCATCGAGTCGTCGCCCTCGACGCGGGCGAGTTCCTCGACGGCTTCGAGCGTCCGAACCGAGTCGTCCAAAAAGGAGAGGATGTCGCCCGGATAGGCGTACACCAGATAGTCGTCGGTCATCACGTCCACGA
>NZ_MEIH01000047.1:0-2728 GCF_001723155.1 Haladaptatus sp. W1 | reverse complement strand
GAGAGCTTTTGAAAGCGGGCAAAATAAATGCTCCCTTGTGATTATCACAGTTGATGATTTATCGATATTCTTAACTCAGGCTAGTAATCATTTTGTCAATATCGACCCAGATGATGAGGTCGAGACCGTTTTCGTCGTCGGGTCGCTTGATGATTCCCTGTGCGATTTGGTCGCGGATGCCGCGGGTGTCAAGGTTCTCCAGTTCGTCGCTGGTGTCGATGTGCTCCGGGGCGTGGGTCGTCACGTCGAGCACCTCGTCCACTCGAATCCCGATTTTCTGTTTGTCGTCGGGACGGTCCAGAACGAGAACGTCGTTCCCTCGCTCGTCGGAGGCGACGCTGAGGAACTCCTTGGGGTCGATGATGGCCGTCGTCTCTCCGCGAAGGTCCATGACGCCCTCGATGGAATCCTGTGTTCGGGGAATGCGCGTGACTTTTTTCACCTCGACGATGCTGTCTACCTGCTCGATATCGATCGCGCACACGTCTTCGCCGAGTCGAAACTCCACGACTTGGGTTTCCCCGGCCGACGGATTCTGTTTCTGAACGCTCATAGTCAGTTACCGAATACATCGAACGACAATACATAAAACCTACTCCCGACTATCACGGCGGATAATCGCTAGCCGCTTTCCGGGGAAAAGACGATGCCATTCGCGTCCTGCATCGCTCGAAACAGGTCGGCGATGCTATCGTCGGGTGATAAGTCGTACGTTCCGAGAACACCACGGAAACACCGCGACGGGTACCGGACGCGAACGTTCGACTCCATCATGAGAATGCCGAGCACGTCCTCGACGGGCATGCTCGGTTCGACTTGCTGGGCGTACCACATGAGAAGGTTGTCGAAGACGGTTCCAATGTCATCCGAAAACATCCGCTGATGGTTGATTTCGTCCTCGGCCTTCGCCGTGATGTGAAACCCGTATCTGGACGCCACGTCACCAACGTCGTCTTCGAGCCATTCGCGGACGTCTTGGGAATCGATGTTGGGTTCCCCGTCCGATGGCGCGGATTGACTCGGACTGTCCGGTGACGACGCCGGGTCGATGGCGGGCGGGGAGTCCGTCGCTGACGGCGATTTCTTCGGACTCGCCGGGTCGACACCGGGGTCCGCGTCGGCGGTCGGTTCGCCGGTCGTCACTGGCCCCGGGTCGTCGGGCACGGACGGCCTCCCGGACGCGCCGATGACGAACCGGCCATCGTCCAGCGCGACGACGTTCTCGCTGTCCTCGATGTCGAGTTCTTCGGGAGAGATGACCTTTCGGCCCTCCGGGTCAGAATCGTCCCGCGCTGGACTCATTGCCCACGCCTACCACGGCTCGTTACATAAAATCACCGGCAGTTTACCTCGGTGAGAATACCTCTCCAAGAAACGACTATTCCGACCAATTTCGACGATTGTCGTAGGATAATTTTATTATCGTCGAATGTCTGGACCAGCATACCAACATGAGTGTCCAAACAACGCCTCTCGCACCGTTGCCGGACGAACTGGATTCGCCGCGCGCCAAACTGGTCTATCTCTCGCTCGCGACGACGGGCGGGGCGACGCTCGACGAACTCCAGACGGGTCTCGCCTTCGGGGTGCCCAAGGCCCAGCCATATGCGAATCGGCGTGGTCGTCAACCCAATCGCTGGCATGGGCGGGCGAGTCGGCCTGAAAGGAACCGACGGAAAGGTCGCGGAGGCGCGGGAGCGCGGAGCGGAGCGACGCGCCCCCGACAGGGCCGTTGCCGCTCTGTCGGCGCTGTACGACCGCGCGCCGGACTCCGAGCTGCTGACCTACGCTGGCGAGATGGGGGCCGAGGAAGCGCGGGCGGCCGGGTTCGACTCCAAAATCGTCGGCGAACCCGGCGAGGAGGAAACGAGCGCGGCGGACACCCGCGAGGCGGTTCGCCGACTAGTCGCAGACGGCGTGGACCTCGTTCTGTTCGTCGGCGGGGACGGAACCGCCGTGGACGTGGCCGAGACGCTGGCCGAGGTCGAGGCCGACACGCCGATGCTCGGCGTCCCCGCCGGGGTGAAAATCTACTCCTCGGTGTTCGCGGTGACGCCGAAGGCGGCGGGACGGGTCGCGGCGTCGTTCGACCGCACGGAGGAGCGCGAGGTGAACGACATCGACGAGGAGGCCTACCGGGCGGGCGAGGTGCGGGCCGAACTGAAGGCCGTCGCCAGCGTTCCGGTGGCCGAGTCGCTCCAGTCTGGAAAGCAACTCGGCGGTGGAACCGTCGAGAGTCTCGCGGCCGGGGTCGCGGACGACGCGAAACCGGGCGTCACCTACGTCCTCGGGCCGGGAAGCACCGTCGGAGCCATCAAATCCGAGTTGGGATTCGACGGGTCGCCGCTCGGCGTGGACGTGTGGCGCGACGGGGAGGTCGTCGCCCGCGACGCCAACGAGGAGGAACTCCTCGCCGCGCTCGGCGACGAGAACGTCATCGTCGTCTCGCCCATCGGCGGGCAAGGGTTCGTCTTCGGACGCGGAAATCACCAGATTTCACCGGCCGTGATTCGGCGGTCGGACATCGAAATCGTCGCCTCGAAGACGAAACTGGACGGCATCGGCGTCCTTCGGGCGGATACGGGCGACGAGGCGGTCGACGAGTCCTTGCGCGGTTGGTGGAAGGTGCGCGTCGGGCGGTTCGAACGACGAATGTTGAAACTATCGTGAGGCATTTAGTGACATACGGTGAAGTTTAAGGCTTTCTACGCGGATACAAGGATATGGA
>NZ_MEIH01000046.1:0-2965 GCF_001723155.1 Haladaptatus sp. W1 | reverse complement strand
TCCGGTCGATGACCCTATCGCGGACATCGCGTTCGGCGACGGCGTGTACGCCGCGACCGAATCCGGGACCGTTCTGGCGACCGTCGGAGACGGCTGGCGGAGTCGCCATCTCGGATTGACGGGCGTGACTGGGCTTTCCGTCCGCTAGTCCACGTCGAGTTCGTACAGCCCCCGATACCGCCGTCGAACGAGGCCGAGACGGGTGAGTTCGTGGAGCCTATTTTTCACCCATTCTTGCGTCACGTCGAGTTCTTGCGCGAGGTATGCGGGTATCGCTCTGCCTTCGGCGAGCAGATTCAAAATTCCCCGCTCGGTCGGCCTGAACTGGTCGTCGTCGAACGGGACGTCGAAGAGAACCGTCTCCGTATTTCGATACTTTTCGTGGTCCGTTTCTTCCCCACCTGTAGCTCGTAGAGACCACGGTACGGCTTCCCGACGATATCGACATCGCGGAACCCGTCGAGAACCGACCGCGCCGTGTCCGCTCGATAGCCAGTTCGCTACCGACGTACGCTGGCGTGCACCGACCTTCCGCGAGAAGATTCAGGACCCCCTTTTCCGCGGGGTCAACTCGTTTTCGTCTACCGGAAGCGATGTCTCGATGCTCAACCGGGTTACCGAAACCATTGTGTGACACTACTATTTTATTGTATAAATAAAATAGTATATTAGAATATAGTGTATTCGGGTGTATATTTAGAATCGTGAACCGTTCTCGACGACTCCCGACCGACGCTTCCGTTTCCTTCCCGCCGCGCCCCAATCATCGGCGAGCGACGTTCGAAATAGGCGTGGTTGACGGCGACTGTGAGGGCTTGACTGGGCACACGTGCCGACGAGTGAAAACCGGTTTAACCCGGCATATCCAGTGTCCGCGTATGATACTCAGTGGGTCCGCCTCGCAATCTCTGGCGGCCACTCTCGCCGACGAATCGAACGAACCACTCGGGTTCGTGGAGTACGAATCGTTCCCGGACGGCGAACTGCTCGCAACCGCTCCCGAATTCGAGGGTGGTCGTGCCGTCGTCGTCGCCTCGACCGTCTCTAGCGACGCCCACCTCGAACTGCTCCAACTGCAGGACGCCGCCCGCGAGTGGGGTGCCGAAGAAGTCGTCACCGTCCTCCCCTACATGGGCTACGCACGGCAGGACAGGGCGTTCGACCGCGGCCACCCCATCTCCGCCTACCGCAGAATCTTCGAGGACCTCTCGGTGTCGACCTCTCGGGAACCGTCACCGGTGGGATGGGCGAAGGGAAACACTACATCTCGCTGTCGGGCTACATGGAACAGTTCATCGACCGGCTGGGCTACGAACCGTATCCGGGAACGCTGAACGTCGAACTCTCCGCCGAAAGCGTCCGCGCTCGGTCGGCGATGGACGCGCTCGACCCCGTTTCCATCGACGCGTGGGAGGACGGCGACCGAACCTACGGTCCCGCCGTCTGCTATCCCGCCGCCATCGAAACGACGGACGGCGAGTCGTACGAACCCGTTCACGTCATCGCTCCCGAGCGAACCCATCACGACGAAGACCAGTTGGAACTCATCGCGGCGACGAAGCTCCGCGACAAACTCGATCTGGAAGACGGTGACCACGTTACGGTCCACATCGAGGAGAGACAATGAGCCAAACAACCGCCGCGGCGGTCGAAGCGGCAATCTCCGCGTTCCGTGAGGGTTCGCCCGTCCTCGTCCACGACGCGGCCGACCGTGAAGGCGAGACCGACCTCATCTATCCCGCCGGTGCGGTTACCCCGGATGCCGTTTCACGACTTCGAAACGACGCCGGTGGACTGATCTGTGTCGCCCTCTCACACGACGTCGCCGAAACCTTCGACCTCGATTACATGGACGACATCATCGACCACCCCGCGAGCGAGGGCCACGACTCGGCTACGATTCGCGCTCGTCGTTCTCGTTGACCGTGAACCACCGCGACACCTACACCGGTATCACGGACGACGACCGTTCGCTGACGATTCGGGAACTCGCAAACGTGGCCGCGACCCCCGCCGAAATCGACTTCGCCTCCGAGTTCCGTGCACCGGGACACGTCCACTTGCTCAAGGCCGCCCCCGAACTACTCGCCGAGCGACAGGGCCACACCGAACTCGGTATCGCCCTCGCGGGCGCGGCCGACCGTGCCCCCGCCGTCGTCGTCTGTGAGATGTTGGACGACGAAACCGGCGGTGCACTGTCCCCGCGGACGCACGCGCATACGCTGAGCGCCACGAGTTCCCCTACCTCGAAGGGTCGGAGATAATCGAATCGCTCGACTGACGCTTTTCCCCTGTCTTCCCGGCGAGACGGTAAGACTCCCTTTACTAACGAAATTTCCGCCCCGAATTGCGCTAATATCGGAATAGGTATCTATATTATAAAAAATGTTCATATTTCTGGGAATCCATATGCTACGTATGGACTTCAAAGCAAAAGCTATCGCATACGGAATCGTCGCAACCATCATCGTCGCCTCCTCAGTGGTGCTGGCATCCCGTTCACGGACATGACGCTACCGGTCGTCGGCGCTGGCCTGACTGGCATCATCGGCGGTCTGGTGGCAGGGTACGTCTCCGGAACGAAACTCGACGACGGCGCGCTCAACGGCGGCGTTGCAACTGCCGCGGGGGCCATCGTCGCGCTCGTCATTCTGACTATCGGTGGACTGCTCGCCGGTCCGGTCCCGGCGATGGGCCTGTTCGCCTTCGGCGTGCTGTTCGTCGTCGTCGCGGCATCGAGTTGACGGAGGAGATGAGGGAAGCAGATATCGACTACACGCCCGAGAAACTGTTTACCGTGGCATCGGCTTATTTAGAGGAGTTTCAGGCTCAGGATTTGACAATAGCTATCCCCGGCCCGATCGCGCGAAGCTATGAAGATCCATTTTTCTTCCCGATTCATGTGCGCTACCCTGACGGGTGGGAAGATGGGAAATGGCACACGTACCAACGCTTTGAAGAACTG
>NZ_MEIH01000045.1:0-2543 GCF_001723155.1 Haladaptatus sp. W1 | reverse complement strand
CCGAACGCTGCCGTCCCAGCACGGGGCGACGATTTCCGGCGTCGTACAGACCGACGCGGCCATCAATCCGGGCAACAGCGGCGGACCGCTCGTGAACTGTAACGGACGCGTCGTCGGCGTCAACACGGCGGGAATCGTCGGCGGAGAGAACCTCGGCTTTGCGATTCCAGCGAGCGCGCTCCGGGAGACGGTGCCGCCGCTGGTCGACGGGTCGCGCCAAAAAAATCAGTCCGAAATCTCGATGCGGTCGCCGTCGTCGGTCTCCACCTCGCTGATGGGAAGCCGAACTTCGAGGACGCCGTTGCGGTAGGTCGCCTCGATTCCGTCCTTCTCGGTGATTTTCCTGAAAGCAGGCCCTTTGATGACACGGTGTCGAGAATTTCGTTCGTTTTCGCTTCGACAGCGTCGCTACTCCCAAGTTCTGAACAGAATCGAGGAATATACTGTTTCGGGTCGACCGGTTGTATCTCGAGACCGAGTTCCCGTCCAATATACGTGTATGAGCGGCTTATTTCTCTTCGTTCAACACGCGACACATCTGCAATCTCCTCAAGACTCCGCGGAATATTCTCATTGCGACACGCCGCATACAAACAACAGGTTGCGATCCCTTCGATCGAGCGACCTCGAATCAGATCTTCATCGAGTGCGCGACGGTACAGGACACAGGCGACTTCGCGAACCGATCGTGGCACACCGAGTGCACTTGCCATCCGATCTATCTCGGAGAGTGCAAATTTGAGGTTACGTTCGCTGGCATCTTTCGTTCGGATACGTCCTTGCCATTTGCGCAGTCGGTGCATTTGGCTGCGTTTGTCAGCGGACAACGCGTTACCGGCGGCGTCCATATCTTTCCAATCGATATTCGTTGTGAGGCCCTTATCATGCATTGTCTCAGTTATCGGTGCACCAACCCGGGACTTCTGTTGGCGCTCCTGGTGATTGAAGGCTCGCCACTCTGGTCCAGGGTCAACCGCCTCTTCCTCAACAATTAACCCACAGGCTTCACAGACGGTTTCGCTTCCGTCTGCGCTTGTGAGCAGGGTTTCTGAGTCGCACTCAGGACAGCCCTGGACGCCCTCGTAGTCATCTGCATTGTGCTCGGTCTCATCGCGTTCTCTCCGACGGGAAGGGCGTATCATTGGTTAGCCACAATATATATGATTTCAAAGTGGTTAAGCCCTCTGTCCGAGATCCCAGCGATACCCACGAAGCGGTGTTGATCCCGCTTTTGCGCACGCTCAGGACTGGATGGTCACAAGGCCGTCACAGTCACAGTCGTAGACTCGGCATCATCTTCGTCGTTCTGGTCGGCCTCCGAGGAGATAGCATTCAGCGTGCCGTTGTTGGTCACGTTTTCACTCGTGGTCATGTGCGTGTCGACGGCGTCACGGTGGACGTAATACAGGCACGTGCAAGCCAGTAGCTCCGCCGATCATATCGCCGATAGAGATAACGTATCGGTGGTCTACGGGACTCTCGGAGCTCTCAGTGGTGACGTCGACGAGTCAGGGAGTACCAATGTCGAAGGCGTCGGGATCAAGAGATTCGTACAGTGGACTGAGTTCTTGCTGATCGCAGTTCTGCTTGGGCTACTGTTTCGACAACAGCAGTGCTCGGTTCTGTTGAGGGCCACTCGTACTGATTGTGGATTGTGTTGGAGGGCGCCTCATCGTTAGAATTCGGCGAATCCTTATCACTCATGTGGGAACACTGTGAGAGTGACCAGCTAAACAGATTAGTGTCACTCACTTCTTCAAACGTCTAGAAACTCTAAAAACGTCTCTGATTTATAGATATTCATGCTCTATGGAATAGGTATGGGACACGCCAAAATGATGCAGTGTATTGACTGCTCATGGAGTGCGAATTCATCGACTGATTCCTGCCAACAAGTAGATCAACTTGCGATTGAACATCATTGTGCGACGGCTCATTCAATCGTGAATGGTCAGAATCCCAATTATGAGTGCCAAATGAATGACTAAGTTGTTTAGGTACGCTAGAACAAAATTCACGGCTCGAAGAACGTAAAATACTCGGGTGGGCAGATATGATTATCTGAATGTGCATTTCATATAGAGATTCTAAACGGAATCATTGCCATAAATAACCCACTGCCGCTTATACTGCCCACAGGAAGTCAATCACCCGAAATCGGCCAAATTCGAGAAATCGACCTCGCTGCAGTCGCACGTTCTACTTCCGTTATCAAACCAATCAGTCATCCCGAAACGGGTCAAAATCCCAGAAGTCAGACTACTTTTGATCCAATTGTTCAGAGCAATCGAATCCGATTGTCGATTTCAATAAGGGTTGGCACACTAAATATGCACCACGAACTGGCCAGAAATCGGATCAAGGTGCTCGGAGGATCCCACGTTCGACGGCGCGGTTCACCACGACGCGCTGGCCGAAATTATCGTCAACGAAACGGACGGAATGGAAGTCACGGCCGAGACACACGACCGTGTGATGACGAGTCTCAGGCACGCTCACTTCCCCAAGTTAGCCGATGCGGGACTCATCGAAATCGACCACGA
>NZ_MEIH01000044.1:0-26635 GCF_001723155.1 Haladaptatus sp. W1 | reverse complement strand
TCACGGACGACGCCGTGGCCACCCTCTCGTCGGAGGTCGTCTCGACGGTCGATGCCGCCGGGGAGTGGAGCGGTGAAATCACGGGCGAACGAAAGGACGGACGCACGCTCGCGCTGACGCTCACGATTTCCGCCGCCCCGGACGACGAGTACGTGTGTGCGGTTCGGGACGTTACCGAACGGAAGGAGCGCGAAAAGGCGCTCGTAAGGGAGAACGAGCGTCTCGACGAGTTCGCGAGTCAAGTTTCACACGACCTTCGCGGCCCGTTGAGCATCGTCTACGGATATCTCGACCTCGCCCGAAAAACGGGCGAATCGGAGCACTTCGACGAAATCGAGCGGGCCGCGGACCGAATCGAGGCCATCATCTCCGACCTCCTCGAAATCGCCCGCGAGGGGCAAAAGACGCTGAAGCTCGAAACGGTCGTCCTCGACGAGTTCGCCGCCGACGTGTGGGACGGCATCGAAAGCGAGTCCGCGACCGTCGATACCGGCCCCGCCGACGGACGACTCCTCGCCGACCGCGACCGCCTGACGGAACTGTTCGCGAACCTGTTTCGGAACGCGGTCGAACACGGCGGCGACGACGTTACCGTCCGCGTCGGCTCGACGTGCGACGGCTTTTACGTCGCCGACGACGGTCACGGAATCCCGGACGAACACCGAAAACAGGTGTTACAGTCCGGCTACTCGACCGAAGAGGCGGGGACCGGTCTCGGGTTGAGCATCGTGCAGCAGATAGCCGATTCGCACGGCTGGTCCCTTTCCATCGACGAGAGCGACGCCGGTGGCGCTCGGTTTTCGTTCACCGGCGTCGAGCGTCCGGACGCGTCGTGACTTATATCCTCGCCGACATCGCTTTGCCCGTCCCGAGCGATTTTCGGGTATGGAAGAGCGTGTGCCCATCGCGGATTGGGGGGAAATCGAAACCAACCTTCGCCGGTTCGCACCGGACGTGGACGACCACGGGCCGAAACTCGTCGCGCGGATGGGCGTCGCCCGGTTCACCGTCGCGCGGGACGGCCACGTGACGGCCGGAATGCCGCTCCACGAGTTCGACGGACGGGCCGATTCGGTCGTCTTCGACCACGACGCGGGCGTGATTCGAATCGAACGGGCGGGGCTAACCTACGTGTTCCGCAGGCCGTAGCGCAACCGACTTCCCGCCCCGCCGCAACCACCCGACAATGGCATTCGACGCCGTGACGGTCGGGAGCGCGCTGGTGGACCACGTGTACTCGCTGTCGAACCTCCCGGAACCCGACGGCGGGGCGTTCGTCCGCGACGAATCACGGTCCGCCGGTGGGGTCGCGGCTAACGTCGCCACCGCCCTCACGCGACTCGGACGCGAAACCGGCGTCGTCGCGCGCGTCGGCGACGACGAGGACGGTTCGTTCGTCGAAACCGACCTCGAAAATCGCGGCATCGACGCGACCCGGGTCCGCCGCGGCGACGAGGACTCCTCGCACTGTCTCATTCTCCGCGACCCCGACGGCGAGCGCATGATAATCGCGGGCGGTGATTCGGTTCCCGCCCTCCGATTGACCGCCGCCGACATCGAGTATCTTCGCGGAGCGCGGGTCGTTTTCACCACCGCCTACGCACCCGACGAGGCCGTTTCACGCCTCGTCGCCGCGCGCCGAAACGACGCCCTGCCGCCCCTCGCCTTCGACCTCGCCGGGCCACTCTCGGAACTCGACGGCCGCGGTACGACCCGCGAGACGCTGGACGAGGCGCTTTCCGTCTTCGACCTGCTCGTCACGAGCGAGGTGCCGGTCCGCTCGTACCTCGGCGTCGGCCCCCACGAAGCGGTCGAGGAGTTCCGCGCCCGCGGCGTCGAGCGCGGCGCAGTCACCCGAGGACGGGACGGCGCACTCCTGTTCGACGACTCCGGCGTCACCGAGATTCCGGCCTTCGACGTGCCCGTCGCCGACACGACCGGCGCGGGCGACGCCCACACCGCCGGACTGATTCACCGGTGGCTCCTCGGCGAGCGGAGCGCGGAGGAGGCGGGTGAGTTCGCGGCCGCCGTGGCGGCGCTCAACTGCGGTGCGGAGGGTGCGAGAGGCGGATTCCCGACGGAGCGAGAAGTGGCGACGTTTCGGTAACGACTCGCGTTACAGTCGCTTTTCATCTCCACGACCGTCCCTGTCACGCCGTTCAACTCGCTACTGGGATGGTCTCGGTGTACTTTCTCACGGCATCGTTGCACCGATGGCAAAGATGGTGAGAACGAGCAAAGCGAGCGCATAAATCGCATCTATCCAGAAGAATTTGAGCAGATTGGCGACGTACAACAGCACAACGATGGGGAATCCGAGGAGCGCGAACACCGACGTTCGCCATTCTTCCTTTGCGTGTCGCCAAACGTTGGTCGCATCCGCGTTGCTTGGAATCGCGTGCATCCCCGCACTGAATCCAATCCACAGGACGACGTAGCCGACGAGTTTGAGTACCTGTACGGTCTTCCCCGCCCACAGGACGCCAAACGCCGATAGAAATGCCAGCAGTGCTACCACGGTGTTGACCGCGAACGGCGCGAAACTGATGACGAACGCATCGCTGTATCGCTTCGGCTTTTCATGGCGAACGTAACCTGCTGGGTTGCCCAGTCGAAAGTAACAGACATCGAGAACGCTAACGTTTCGCCGGTCGCACGATTTTTTGTGGGCGTACTCGTGTATCATCACCCCTGGAAACGTTACGAGGCTGATGAGAAATCCCGGTATAAACAACATACACCCACGTAAACTCACATTTTATATATGTATTCTGGTGGACAGTACGCCTCTACAGCCGTGAAACCAGTTTTTCCACCTTCGATTCGTCCACGCGGTTCGTCGTCTCTCCGCCCTCCTTCAGCGCGGTACCGACGATTGCGCCGTCCGCAATGTCGAGGAGGTCGCGCACGTTCTCGGCCGTCGTGCCGCTCCCGAGGAGGACCGGCGCGTCCGACCCGAGTTCGTCCCGGCAGGAAACGACCGACTCCAGCATGTCGGTATCGACTTCGTGGCCCGTTCTGACGCCGCTCACAACCACACCGTCCGCGCGGCCGCGGCCGAGGGTTTCGTCTACCAGTTCGGTCACGGGCCGGTCGGCCAGCGGCGCGGAGTGTTTCACGTCCACGTCGGCGAGAATCTTCACGTCGGAGTCGAGTTCGTCGCGGAGGCGGAGCGTCTCGTACGCTCGCCCCTCGACGACGCCTTGGTCGGTCAGGCGCGCGCCGGTGTGGACGTTCACGCGGACGAACTGGGCGTCGGCGGCCGTCGCAATCGAGAGGGCCGCCTCGGCGTCGTTCCGGAGGACGTTCACGCCGATTGGGCAGTCAACGGCCTGCCGGAGTTCGGTCACGACGCGGGTCATCGAGGCGACGACGTGTTTCGGCACGTCCTCGGGGTAGAACGGCGAGTCGCCGAAGTTCTCCACCATGATGGCGTCCACGCCGCCGGATTCGAGCGCGTGAGCGTCGGTGAGCGCGCGGGTCCGGAGGGCGTCGAAGTTCCCGTCGAAACCGGGTGACCCCGGAAGAGCGGACAGGTGAACCATGCCGACGATTGCGTCGTCAGTCTCGAAAATGCTCATACCGGGGCCTCGTCGCGCCCCGGATTAAACGAACCGAGTCGGTCGGCCTGCTGTTGGCGACTCGACACCACAAGGTTTCTACCGCCGTGGCCGCGAGTCACCGACGGTCGAAGCTATGACGGATACGACTCTGCAGACCGAGCGCGTGTCGCGATTGGTGCAGGAAATACTCGGAGAACGGTCGGTCACGGACGTGATACCGGCCGACGAGGGGACCGACGACGTGTTCTTCGTCACCGTCGAGATGCCGAACGGGGACCGGAGTTGCGTGTTGAAATCCCGCTCGTTCGTGGACCCGCCGTCGTTTCGGGTAGAACCTAGAATCCTCGACTTCGTGAATCGTCGAACGGGGATTCCGGTACCGAACGTCCTCGGGTACGTCGACGAGCACGACGACCTGTCCGCACCCTTCTTCCTGATGGAACGGGCATCCGGCGAGGCGGTTTCCGGCCCGACGTCGCTGACCGACGATGCCCTCTCCCGTACCGCGCGCGACGCCGGGCGGCACCTCGGCGAACTTCACGCCGCCGCCACGTTCGACGGCTACGGATGGCTTCGGGCGGGGATGGACGCCGACGCCGAACCGAGCGTGGGCGACCTCTCGCTCGCCGACCTCGAACCCGACTGGCCCGCACGGGTTCGTTCCTACGCCGAGGCGAACCTCTCGCGTATCGAGGAGTCGGAACGATTCGCGGACCTGACCGACGACCTGCGCGCCGGTCTGGATAGCCATCTCGAAGCCGTTCCCGAGACTCCCGAGTCGGTGCTCCTCCACGACGACTACCGCTTCGGGAACCTCCTCGTCGATTCGGAGACGGGTGCCGTTCGGACGGTCCTCGATTGGGGAAACCAGTTCACCGGCCACCACGAGTTCGACCTCGCGACGACGGAGCACTACCTGTGCGGTCGGCGTCCGCTCGACGACGACCGCCGGGCAATCGTCCACGACGCGCTGTTGGATGGCTATGCGGAGACCAATGAACTGACCCGCGATGACGCGTTTCGTCGGCGACAGCGAGCCTATCGCTTCGTCGCGCAACTGTCCGCGCTCGCGTGGTTCGACCTGTGGTATCGCGGAAGCGACGACCCCAAAAAAGACGCGACGCGGCAGAAAGAACTCGCGCTGTCGTTGCTTCCCTGAACGCGGTTCGACTCTTCCGCCGAACGTTTATTCGTCCGCTTCGTCCATCTCGCTCTCTTCGTCCGTCTCGCCCGCTTCGAACTCTTCCGCCGCCTCGTCGTCTGCGTGTTTCAGGTTCCAGAACGCCTCCAGAATCACTCGTTTCGTCACCGCACCCTGTGTCGTCCAGTGGTGAGCGTAATCGAGCATGTCGTCGTAGATACTCGGCTTGCACCCCGCCGCCTTCGGGTGGCCGCCGCCGTTGACCTGCCGTGCGACCTCGTGACAGCGCTCGAACTCGTCGGTCCCGCGGATGCTCGCACTCCCGGCGGGTTTGACGACGACCGAGGCGTCCGCGCCTCGCTCGCGCATCGCTTCGGCGACTTCGTTCTGCGAACAGCGACCGTAGGTGACGCCCACCGTCCAGTCGCCGATCTGTTTCATATCGGCGCGCTCGACCGCCCGCTCGATGAGCGCCTCCTTCTCGACGCGCCGTTCCGCGAGGAACTCCTCGACGTCTTCCGGGAGGTCCGCGCCGTGCGCCTGGATGACCTCCATGTACTCCTCGGGTTCCGCCCAGTAGGAGTAGTCCGCGAGGTCGTCGCTCCGCGGGTCGTTCCGGAGCCACAGGTCGTGGTCCCGCGTGACTTCCGCGAGTTCGACGAGGTAGTCCGGGAAGTCGTAGTCGAGCGACCGGGCAACCACGTCGGCAGTGCACTCCTCGTCCGATTCGCCGATGACGAGTTCGATGCCGAGGGCTCGAATCGCGTCGGCCACCGCGTCGTCCCACTGGTGGTGGTCGAACCAGAACACTTCGTCCGCCTCCTCGACCAGCGTTTCGAGTTCCCGTGAGACCGGTTCGTAGGCGTCGGGACAGAGGTCACAGATGAACACGGTCGCGCCGGGTTCGCTGTACGCGACGACCCGTTCGAGCGCGTCCGCGAGGTCGTGCGGTCCCGCGTCGATGAGCGCCGTCTCGCCGTACGCCTCGCGGACGAGTGCCGTCGCGGCCAACCCGTCGGCGTCCGGGTCGGCGACGACCGCCCGCTCCGCTCCCGTCAGTTCTTCCTTCGCTTCCTGTTCTTCTTGTTGTGCTTCGAGCGAATCTGGAAAGAAAAAGCCCTCGCCCGGGAGAAGGGATTTCCGTTCGAGCGAGAGGTTCTCGTCGTCGATGACCCAATCTTTCATACTCCCACTCCGACCCCCGACGCAAAGAGTTCCCGGTTATGGGTCCCGATAGTTAGTCGTCCGACCGGTCGGATGCTCAACCGTTTTCGGGTCGGCTACTCGTACGTCCGGTCGATTCCGTTTCGGCGGAGGAGGTGACGAACCATGTTCAGAGTCCAGTTGACCCGCGTGTGGAGGTCCGTCCCGTACCGCGTCGTATCGAGGAGGTAGCCCGGAATTCCCATGTCCGCACTGACTTTGTGCATCAACACCGGCTTCGACCCGTCGAGGACCTCCCCCATCTTGAACTCGTAATACTCCGGGAGCGAGTCTGAGAGGTGATATCGGTTCATGTACGCCGCGGTTTTCGTCGCGTCGCGGTCCGCACCCTCCGCGAGCGTCGGATAGACGGCCTGTCCATCACCGTCCGGCCCTTCGGCCTCGCGGTAAATCCCCTTCGAACTGTGGAGCGTCAACACCGTCTTCGGGTCGTGGTAGTCGATAGTCTCCCACAGTGTGCGAGCGAGCGCCGACGTCGGTTCGTGGTCCGAGGGGAACTTCCAATTCAGGTTCCCGTCGTCGTTCGAGTACGTTCCCCGCTCGATGGCGACCGGATTCGCGCGCGGAATCACGATGAGTTTCCCCTTGTCTATCGACCACGACGTGATCGCATCCGCGGCGCGGTACCCGGCCTCCTCGTTTCCGTGGATGCCGCCGACGACGACGGCCGTCGGTCCGGGTTCTCCGGAGTTCGTGATGTACACCTCCGTTTCGTCCTCCGTCCCCCGTCGAATCCGATAGGACGACCGCTCTTCCGTCGCCGCCGCACCGATTCCGGACGCCGCCGTCGCCGCCGCGAGAACGCTCCCCGACTTCAAGAGAAATCCTCTCCGCGAACTGCCACCGGTAGACACTACTCGTTTCGATTTTGAACTCTGGCTGTCAACCATATCAAAATGACATGACACATCGACTGTTATTATGGGTTTCTAACGAAAAAATATATATTAATACAAACAGACAACAGATTTCCAGCGCGACTGGAATCGTCCCCTCGACCGAGGGACTCAGATGTCCACCGAACTGAACCGCCGGTAGCCGAGCACCACCGGAATCACGGCCCACGCGACGAGGACGAGGAAGGCGAACCATCCGGTGTGGTAGAACGTGCTCCCGGCGTTTCCGTGCACCAACGTGTCCATCCCGGTCGAGTAGGCCTTGACGGGACTGAGGCTGTCGATGACGTTCGCCCACGCGGGCGGTGCGCCCCTCGGACTCGAAAACCCGTTGAGGACGTACCGAATCACGAGCGGAACCGACGACCAACCGAGAAACGTCAGCAGGAAGAAACCGACGCTCGTCGCCATCGCCCGATTGCTCGTCGGCGAGGCGGCGGAGAGACAGACCGCCGAACTCGTGTACGCCGCCGTGAGCAGGAACACGAGGACGAGGAACGCGACGTACTCCACGACCGGCAGCGACCCGCCGAATGCGAGGAATATCACCGTCGCGGCGAACACGCCGACGAACGTGGCCGTTCCGACCACCGCGGCCCGTCCGACCGCTTTGCCCGCGATTACGTCCCGGCGGGTGTACGGAAGCGCGAGCAGGAGTTTCAGGCTCCCGAGTTCGCGCTCCGCGGCTATCGCGCCGTAACTCATCATCAACCCCGCCAGCGGCGCGAAGAAGACCAGTATTCCCATCTGTCCGAAGAAGTCCACCGTGCCGGGGTTCCGTGCATGGCTCATTCCGAGATACATCGGCACGGCGAGGAAGAGAACGAACCCGACGGCCGCGGTCCCGAGCGACCACTTCCGATGGGCGTCGAGGAAGTCCTTTTTCGCCATGACGCGCCAGTTCATGCCGGAACCTCCGTCGTGTACGTCGTGAACAGTTCTTCGAGCGACGCCTCCTCGGTGTCGAAGTCCAGAACGGTGTCGCCCGCCGACTCGATGGCGTCGAGGGCGCGCTTTTTCGCCCGGTCGGTACAGGCCACCACGAGCGTCGTCCCGTCGGCCGAGACGTGACCGACACCCTCGACGGCGCGCACCCGGTCGAGCGTCCCCGACGAGAGGCGGTCCACCTCGACGGTCAGCGAGGCACCGCTCCCGACCGTTCGGCGGAGTCCGTCGATGGAATCCACCGTGACCAACTCCCCGGCGTCGAGGATTCCAACGCGGTCACAGACGGCTTCGACCTGCTCTAAGATGTGACTGGAGAAGAACACGGTCGTCCCGCGGTCGCGCTCCTCCCGGATGATTTCGCGCATCGCCAGCGCGCCGTTCGGGTCGAGGCCGGTCGTCGGTTCGTCGAGGATGAGCAGGTCCGGGTCGCCGACGAGCGCCATGCCGAGGATGAGTCGCTGGGCCATCCCCTTCGAGAACCCCTCGACCCGTCGGTCGGCCGCTTCCGGGATGCCGACCCGCTGGAGGATTCGCATCGGGTCGTCGTCCACGCCGCGGGTTTCGATGACGAATTCGAGATGCTGGCGCGCGCTGAGGTGGTCGTAGGCGTGGTACGCGTCGGGGAGGACGCCGATTCGCTCGTGGACGCGGCGGGTGTCACGCTGGGCGTCGTGGCCGAACACGGTGACGCTCCCGCTCGTCGGTCGCACGTAATCGAGAATCATGTCGATGGTGGTCGATTTCCCCGCGCCGTTGGGTCCGAGGAAACCGAACACTTCCCCCTCTTTGATTTGGAGGTTCAGGTTGCGGAGGGCGACGACGTTCCCGAAACGCTTGGAAACGTCGGTCAATTCGATGGCGGTCATGCCGCGAACATCGTAATCACCTGATATATGCTTTTATCACGCTTCGCTGGGGTCGAGTTGCCGAACCGTCAGCACGGGCGTCGGACAGGTCCGAACGACGCGCTCCGCGACGCTCCCGATGAGGAATCTGTTTTCGCCGTGTCGTCCCCGCGTCCCCGTGGCAACCATGTCCGCGTCGTGTTCGCGGGCGTACTCCCCGATTTCGGCGGCCGGGTCACCCTCCCTGACTGCTGTAGTGACGCTTTCACCGTTGCGTTCACGGACCGATTCGAGCGCCTTCTCGCCTTGCGATTCGAGCGCGTCCTGGAACTCCTCGCGGAGCGTTTCGGGAGAGGACTCGACCTCGCCCGCATCCACGACGTAGAGGGCGTGAACGGCGGCGTCGAATCGGCGCGCGAGGTCGAGCGCGACCGTCACTGCTCGTTCGACGCTCTCGGAACCATCGGTGGCGATGACGACGGTATCTATCATCGTTTTTCCATCCTCCCTCATCGTTCTTAAAGACTGAGTGGCTAAATTGCGTCAATCCAAACTGCTAAGGTGCATGGTGCGTGTTATCAGGACGCCCGACGGGGCAAGGTTGCACTCAAACCGCAATCCCATCCGATTGCGGTTTGTTCATGGACTCTATTCTACGCCGCAGCGACGTCCGTACGGTTCCCCCACGGTAGTCGAAGACGACCCCGTGGTAGTCGCAAAGGATCCCGCCGCAGTCGAAGCGGAATCCGCCGCAGTCGAAAACGACACCGACGGCGAGCGGCCGCCACGGGAGAAGGTTTTTGCCTCGTCTACGCGCAGCAACGGGTATGACCGAGTCGCCAGTCGAAGTGAATACGGTACTCGTTCCGGTGGACGGAAGCGACGAATCGGTGCGGGCCATCGAGTACGCGGTTTCCATCGCGGAGCGGTACGACGCCGCCGTTCACGCCCTCTACGTCTTCGGCGAAGAGGTATCCCGAGCCATCGAAACGGGCGCTATCGAGGAGGACGACATCATCGACGAAACCGAGTCGTTCATCGACAGCGCCCGCGCGGTCGCGGCGGAGTCGGACATCGAACTCCGCAGTTCCATCGCCTACGGGTTCTCGACGCGGCGAAAGCTCCAACATCCGGGAAGCGCCGTCCTCGACTGCGCCGACGAGATAGACGCCGACTTCATCGTCATCCCGCGGGAACCGCTCTCGGGCGAACCCGGCGAGGTGTTGGAGAAAGCCGCGGAGTACGTGCTCCTCTACGCCAGCCAACCCGTCCTTTCGATCTGATTTTCGCCCCGTTGGGTTCGAGCATTCGTCCTTCTCTTCCCGTGAACCGCGATGACACAACGTTTTTACGCGAAAAACCCCCCCATCGGTATATGGACGGTTCGACGCCGAACGCCACGGCGCACTCACGGGCGATGCCACATTGGGAGTCCGTCATCGCGGATATGGAAGCGACGACGGCGGAGTACGACGACGACGGGTGGGAAACCATGGAACTCCACCCCGGCGACGTCACGCCGCTCTGGAGCGAGGAGGACGGCGAGTTCGGACTGGACGTTCTCGTCCCCGACAACGAGTTCGAGGCGCTGGAGGAACTGATGGACGGCGGCGTCTCGTTCGACGCCTTCGAAGCCTACCGCGCGCTCGCCGACGGACTCGTCTTCGCCGTCATCGTCATGGAGGACCGCGAGGACGAAACGGCGGTTCTCTACCCGGTGTACTACGACGTGCAGGGCGCAGAGGAGATGCTGGCCGACGCGATGGACGCGGGAAAGATGTACTCGTTCGTCCGAACGCTGAGCGAGGACCGCATCCGGTTCACCCACGACGACCCCTCGCTGTTCCAACCGCCCGAAGAACCAGAGACCGAAGACGCAGACTCCGCCGAAGGAACCGACGAGTAACTCTACTTTTCGCCGCCGATTTCGTGCCCGCAGTGTGGGCACTCCATCTCGTCGTGACGCAACTCCTCGCTGGATTCGCGGACTTCGCGCATGACGCTCGAAATCTTGTCCTCGGCGGCGAGTTCCTCCGCCACCGCGAGGTCCACGCCCTCGACTTCGAGCAGGAACTTCGCCACCTCTGTCACCTCGTACATCACGTCGTCCAACTCCTCGGCGGTGAAGAAGCCGGACATCGCGCCGTAGAGGAACGTCGCTCCCGCTTTCCGTATCTTCTCCTCGAACGCCGACCGCGCTTGATTCACCGCCTGCGGGGTGTACGTGTCGGTCATGAACGGGACCAAGTAGGGAAGGTTGTTCCCGATTTTGGTCATCTCCACGCCGGTTTCGGTTCGGAAGTCGGCACAGAGGCGCGCGATGGCCCACTCGCGGGCGGTGATGTAGGTTCGGTCGCGGAGGAACTCGTTGACTCGGTCGTACTCCGCCCCATCCATCTTCTTGAACCGCGCGTACTTCTGCACCTCCGGCGGGATGTCCGGGGTCGAACCCGTCCCGTCCTCTCCCGTCGCGCCGTCGTCCGCCGGTTCGCTGGCGGCGTCCGTCGGTCCTTCGTCGGTATCGGCCGCAGCGGTCGCCGTTTCGTCGGCACCGGCCGCATCCGTCGCCGCTTCGTCGGCCAACTGCTGTGAAACCCCTTCGTTCGTCTCGCGGGGCTGCTCTTCGTCTCCGTATTCGTCTTCGGCCTCCGGTGCGGGCGGGAGGGGTCGTTCGACATATCCCGTCGTTACCGAGCGGGGTGCAAAAGCGTATCGCACCCAACTGTTTTGATACCCGGCGGAAATGGAGGTAGTATGAAGGTCTTATTGGGAATCGGCGGGAGCGACGACTCCCTCACCGCGCTCGAACGGACGGTATCGCGCGCGGTCGCGGCCGGCGATGAACTGACGGTCGCCATCCTCGACAACCCACAGAGCGACCGCTCGAAGGACGAAATCCGCGAGAAAGCAAACGCGGTGCTGGACGATTCCGAGCTGGAGGCGTCCGTTCGGGACGTTTCGGGAGACCCCGGAAGTCGCCTGCTCGACATCGCGGAGAGCGAGGGTTTCGACCAGATAGTCCTCGGCGGCGGCCAGCGCAGTCCCATGGGGAAGATTCGACTGGGCCACATCGCCGAGTTCGTCCTGCTGAACTCCCACGTTTCGGTGAAATTGGTACGATGAACGACGACCGACGCTTCCCCGACGACCCCGCTGGCCCCTTCCCGGAGCCGCCGCAGACGTTCACCGACCGCGAGGGACGCGACATCGAAATCCGGCCCTTCGAGGAGGGCGACACGGAACCGCTCGTCTCGATGTACGTCGATTTCGACCCGGCCGACCGCGCACAGGGAATTCCACCGGCCACGGAATACCGGGTGCGCGACTGGGTGGAAACCCTGACCGGGGGGACGGCCTGAACGTCATCGCGTGGAACGACGACGACGTTGCGGGCCACGCGACCCTCGTCCCCGACGGTAACTCGTCGTACGAACTAGCCATCTTCGTCCATCAGGATTACCAGCGCGCGGGTATCGGTTCGCACCTCATCCGCACGCTCCTCGGCTACGGGCGAGCGCAGGACATCGACAAAGTGTGGCTGACGGTGGAGCGATGGAACCGCGCCGCCGTCAACCTCTACCGGAACGTCGGGTTCGAGACCGCGGACGCCGAGAGCTTCGAGTTGGAGATGGTTCTCCGACTGTAACGGTTCTTTTCGTTCGCGTGTCGTATGCTACACTCAACCGAACGGCTTTTCCTCACGCGACTACCATTGCCGCGTAATCGTGACCGATCTACTGTCCATCTCGAATCTGAAAACGCAGTTCCACACGGAACGAGGGACTGTCAAGGCGGTGGACGACTTCGACCTGAACATCCGAGAGGGAGAGACCATCGGACTCGTCGGCGAATCCGGGTCCGGGAAATCTGTGACCGCGCTCTCGGCGATGCAACTCATCGACGAACCGGGCGAGGTCGCCTCCGGCGACATTCGTTTCCAACACGAGGAGGTCGCCGAGACGTTCGCAGACAAGTATCCGAGCGGCGTCGGGGAGTACGTCTTCCCCGACGAGGGGTACGTCGACATCATGTCGGCACCCGAATCCGTCATGCGGGACATCCGCGGCAGCGAGATGGGGATGATTTTCCAGGACCCCATGACCTCGCTCAACCCGGCGCTGACCGTGGGCGAGCAAGTCGCAGAGAGCCTGCAACTGCACCAGTACGGCGGCAAGCGGAAGGATAGCTGGTGGAACGCGGTGCGGGAAATCGCCCCGAAAATCAGCGGGGACGACATCGACGGCGAACTCCTCGAAGACACCATCGACATCCTCGAAGAGGTCGGGATTCCGGAACCCGAATCCCGCGTCGAGGAGTACCCGCACGAGTTCTCGGGCGGGATGCGTCAGCGCGTGCTCATCGCCATCGCGCTCGCCTGCAAGCCGAAACTGCTCATCGCGGACGAGCCGACGACGGCGCTCGACGTGACGATTCAGGCCCAGATTCTCGACCTCATTAACGACCTGCAGGACGAGTTGGGCATGTCCGTCTTCATGATCACCCACGACCTCGGCGTCGTCGCCGAGACGTGCGACCGCGTTGCGGTGATGTACGCGGGCGATTTGGTGGAGGTCGGGCCGGTGGACGAAATCTTCCACAACCCGAGCCACCCCTACACGTACGCCCTCCTCGAATCCATCCCCCGCGAGGACAAGGAGCGTCTGACCCCCATCGAGGGGAACGTCCCGGACCTCATCGACATGCCCGACGGGTGCCACTTCGCCGACCGGTGTCCGTGGGCGCAACCGGAGTGTACGCAGGGCGAGATTCCGAACCTGCAACACGGCCCGGACGACGTGGACCACCGAGCGAAGTGCGTCCTCGAATCGTTCGACGGGACCGAATACGTCGAGGAACAGGAGAGCGTTACGACAGGCGAACACGAGGTGGGAGACACGCTCGTCACGGTGGACAGCCTGAAGAAACACTACTCGCGCGCGGACGACTTCCTCGACAAGTGGCTGTCCGACGGCGACGACAGCGTGAAAGCCGTCGATGGTATCTCGTTCGACATCTACGAAGGCGAGACGGTAGGACTGGTCGGCGAATCCGGGTGTGGCAAATCCACCGCCGGTCGGTCGCTCCTCCGCCTCGAAACGCTGACCGACGGACGGGTCGTCTTCGCCGGAACCGACCTCGGCGGGTTGGACAGCGACGAGATGCGCGAGGCGAGAAAGGACATGCAGATGATATTCCAGGACCCGCTGTCCAGCCTCGACCCGCGGATGTCCATCGGGCAGATCATCGCCGAACCGCTCTCGATTCACGGCCTCTCCGAAGGAAAACGACACGAGCGCGTGAACGAACTGATGGAGAACGTCGGTCTCGACCCCAGCCAGCGCGACCGGTATCCGCACGAAATCTCGGGCGGCCAGCGCCAGCGCGTCGGCATCGCCCGCGCGCTCGCGGTGGACCCCGACTTCATCGTCGCCGACGAACCGGTCTCGGCGCTGGACGTGTCCGTGCAGGCCCAGATTATCAACCTCCTCGAAGACCTGCAGGAGGAGTTCGGTCTGACGTTCCTGTTCATCGCCCACGACCTCTCGGTCGTTCGGCACATCTCCGACCGCATCGCGGTGATGTATCTCGGCGAAATCGTGGAGGTGGCGGACACCGACGAACTGTTCGCGGACCCGAAACACCCTACACGCAAGCTCTGCTCTCCGCGATTCCCGAACCGGACCCGCGGGCGGACACGGACGACCGGGTCATCCTCAAGGGCGACGTGCCGTCGCCCATCGACCCGCCCAGCGGGTGTCACTTCCGAACGCGGTGTCCGCAGATAATCCCGCCGGAGGGAATGGACATCGACCAGCAGGCGTATCGTGAGGTGATGAACTACCGCGAACGCGTCGAAAACCGCGCCATCAACCTCGAATCGATTCACGAACAGGCGGCGGACGGAGGCCGGTCGGCACGGGCCGCCACGGATGGCGGTGAGAAGCCGACGGACGCCCGTCCCTCGTCGGACGTGGACTCCGGCGCTCCGACTGGCAGTGGGCAGGCGACCAGACAACCGGCGGATAATTCGTTCCACGCCGTACTCTGGGACCGACTGTTCGAGACGGAACCGACCGGCGAACCGCGCGACGTCGTTTCCCAGTCGTTCGACTACCTCGCCGACGAGAACTGGGAGGCGGCAGAGTCGCTCCTCGCGGACCACTTCACGAGCATCTGCGAACGAAAAAGTCCGGTACTCCAGGACACCACCCACCCCTCGGCCTGCCATCTCTACGACCAACCCGAGTAGTTTCGTTTCCCATCGCCGCAGTAGTTCTGTTCCCCGTCGCCGTTCGACATTCTCGATTTGACACGTTCGCTCCTTGTTCCAATCGTCGGTAACCGTGGTCCCGTCCGGCAGAACTATCACTATTATCGTTGACGTTTTTGGGGGATGTCACCAAACGACACGGTTTCGAGACGGAGCTTTCTGAAAGCGGCCGGTGGCGCGACCGCCGCCGCGACGTTCGTTGACTCGGTTTCGGGGGTGGGTTCGGCGACGGTACAGGGCAATCAGCAAGGTGGATTGTTGACCTACGCGCGTGGCAGCGATTCGGGGACCCTCGACCCGCAAAACACGACCAGCGGCGAGGACGTGAAGGTCACGAATCAAGTGTACGATACGCTCATCCAGTTCAAACCCGGCGAGACGAGTCTGACGAAGGGACTCGCGACGAACTGGAATTTAAAGGGGACGACGACGACGCTGAAACTCCGGGAGGGGTAAAGTTCCAGAACGGCGAGACGTTCACGGCGGACGATGTGATAGCGACGTACCGCCGCTTCACCGATTCGAGCTATCAGTACTATCCGGGCGACAGTTACGTCTCGTCCTACGGGCCGTTCACGCTCGGCAACTGGGTGAAGAACATGAAAAAGAACGGCGACTACAACCTGACCATCGAACTCAAGCAGAAGTACGCGCCGTTCCTGCGAAATCTGGCGATGTTCGCGTCGAGCATCCTCTCCGAGAAGGCCATCCAGAACCTCGGCAAGAAGTTGAGCAGCAACCCGGTCGGGACGGGACCGTTCCAGTTCGACAATTGGGACAAGAGCAACCAACGGATTCGGTTGTCGGCGTACGACGACTACTGGGGCGACGGTCCGAACGTCGATCAGGTCGTGTTCACGGCCATCGCGTCGAACACGACGCGCGCCCAGACGCTCGACTCGGGTGACGCCGACATCATCGACGGACTCGGCGCACAGTCGGCACAAATCGTCCGACAGTCGAACAACGCCAGCCTCAGGGAGAAGGAGGGAATCAACGTCGGCTACATGGCGTTCAACATGGCGAATGTGGAGGCGTTCCGCGACAAGCGGGTTCGACAGGCCATCAGCTACGCCATCAACACGAAGGCCATCGTCGATACCATCTTCAAGGGTATCGCGGAACAGGCCAGCCAACCGATTCCGTCGAACGTCCTCGGCTACAACAAGAGCCTGAATCCGTACCCCTACAACCCTGACAAGGCGCGCTCGATGCTGAACAACGCCGGATACGGGGACGGCTTCTCGTTCGAGTTGGCGACGTTCAAAAATCCGCGCGCGTACAACCCGAGTCCGATTCAGGCCGCGCAAGTCGTCAAGTCCAACCTGAACGACGTCGGCATCGACGTGACCATCAACCAACAGTCGTTCAACCCGTTCCTCAACTACACCGAGAGCGGCAAACACGACGCGTGTTTCCTCGGCTGGATGACGGACAACGCCGACCCGGACAACTTCTATTACGCGCTGTTGGACCCCGGTATCCCGGTGAACAAGGTCCCGAACGGGCAGGATTGGGTGAGCTTCGACACGAAGAACTTCAACACGCTCGACGTGGCGGCGTGGGCGAACACCGACTTCATGAAACTCGTCCGGCGCGCCCAGCGAACGTACGACGACAACCAGCGCGCGAAGCTGTACCGGCAGGCCGGAAAGCTCGCGCACGACGAGGCTCCGTGGGTGTTCATGGACCACGCGAAGGAACTCCGTGGGGTCGGAAACAACGTCGACGGCTACGTCGTCGAACTCATCTCCGGCCCGTTCTTGAACCTCGTTTCGCTGCAAGGACAGTAAAAACCGCCCGAATCACCAGACATTCAATACAATTTCACGTAATAGATACGAAGGACGGCACAATATCATCGTTTCTTTCATTCGTTCATTGGATACTATAGCTCCGGTATGTTTATATAGAACATATGACCACACTGGCGTATGGCGTCACGCGACAGATTGACTGACAGACGTAGTTTCCTCAAAGCTGCTGGCGGCGCGGCCGCGGCAGCGACACTCGCGGGTTGTATCGGCGGCGAGACGGGCGACGACAACGGAACCGATGACGGAACCGACGACGGAACCGGCGACGGCAACGGTGGTTCGGGCGGTACGCTCACCTACGCCCGCGGTAGCAGTTCGGGGTCCCTCGACTTCCAGAACTCGACCAGCGGCGAAGTCGCAAAGGTGACGAACCAGCTCTACGACACCCTCATCGCGTTCAAACCGGGCAAGACCTCGCTCACCGAGGGCCTCGCGACGAACTGGAACGTGGACGGCAAGACGGTCACGCTCGACCTCCGCAAGAACGTGAAATTCCACAGCGGCGAGGACTTCACCGCGGACGACTTCGTGGCGACCTACCGCCGCTTCGTGGATGAGGATTACGAGTACTACCCCGGCAAGAAGTACGCATCCTCTTACGGTCCGTACACGCTCGGCGTCGTCAAGGACGTCAAAGCGGACGGCGACCACAAACTCAAAATCAACTTGGAGAAGAAGTACGCGCCCATCCTCCCGAACCTCGCGATGTTCGTCTCCGCGGTTCACTCGAAGAAAGCCATCGAGTCGAAGGGCAAGAAGCTCAAATCCGACCCCGTCGGAACCGGTCCGTTCAAACTCAAGAACTGGGACCAGAGCAACAACCGCGTCCGCCTCGAAAAGAACGAGGACTACTGGGGCGACGGACCCTACGTGGACGAGGTCGTGTTCACCGTCGTCGGTAACAACACCTCGCGCGCCCAGACGCTCGACTCGGGCGACGCACAGGTCATCGACGGACTCGGTGCGCAGTCCTCACAGCAGGTCAAGAAATCCGGCAACGCGGAACTCGTCTCGGACGCCGGTATCAACATCGGTTACATGGCGTTCAACATGGCGAAGGTCGAAGCCTTCCAGAAAAAGAAGGTCCGGCAGGCCATCAGCCACGCCATCAACACGAAAGCCATCGTCGATACCATCTTCAAGGGCATCGCCAAGGAGGCCAACCAGCCGATTCCGAGCAGCGTGATGGGCTACAACGACAGCCTCAGTCCGTACGAGCACAACCCGGAGAAGGCGAAGAAACTGCTCAAGCAAGCGGGCTACGGCGACGGCTTCTCGTTCGAGTTGGCGACGTTCAAGAACCCGCGGACGTACAACCCGAGCCCGATTCAGGCGGCCCAGACGGTCAAGTCCAACCTGAAAGAGGTCGGCATCGACGTGACCATCAACCAGCAGGCGTTCGACCCGTTCCTCAACTACACGGAAACCGGGAAGCACGACGCGTGTTTCCTCGGCTGGATGACGGACAACGCCGACCCGGACAACTTCCACTACGCGCTGCTCCACCCCGGCGTCTCCATCGACGACGTGCCGGACGGACAGGATTGGATCAGCTTCGACACGGACGGCTTCAACACGCTCAACGTCGCTGGTTGGGCGAACACCGACTTCATGAAGCTCGTCGAGGACGCGCAAGTGACCTACGACAACGAGGCGCGCAAGAAGAAGTACAAGAAGGCCGGGAAGATCGCACACGACGAGGCCCCGTGGGTGTTCATGGACCACGCGAAGGACCTCCGCGGCGTCCACAACAGCGTCAGCGGCTTCAAACTCGCGCCCATCAGCGGCCCGTACCTGCGCTTGGTGAAGCTCAACTGATAAACCACGGTAACGAGCCTTTTTTGACCCCCGACGTTTGAGATTGGGGTAGATGATATCCAAGCGGTTCGTTATCAAACGACTGTTGCTACTTATTCCCGTGCTGTTCGGGGTGGCGACGTTCGTTTTCGCCATTCTCCAACTCTCACCGGGCGACCCCGCACGGGTGGTCGCGGGCCAGCGGGCCTCGGAAGCGTTCGTCCAGCAGGTTCGCCACGAGATGGGATTGGACCAACCGATCTGGGTCCAGTACGGGGATTTCCTGTGGAACGCGCTCCACCTCGACCTCGGACAGTCCTACCAGATTCGAAAAGGCGTGCCGGTCACGCAGATTCTCACGCACAGACTCCCCGTCACCGTCGAGATGGCGCTGTACGGGCAGATTTTCGGTATCCTGTTCGGCATCCCGCTCGGCGTGATTTCCGCCATCAAGCAGGACTCCGCGACCGACCACCTCACCCGAATCGGCGCACTGACCGGAATCAGCATCCCGATTTACTGGAGCGGACCGCTGCTCATTCTCCTGTTCGCCCAGTATCTCCACCTGTTCCCGCCGAGCGGTCGCATCGCCTCGGAGTACAGCATCAACCTCGTGACGGGACTCATCACGGTCGATACGCTGTTGAACGGCAACTTCGCGGCGTTCCAGTCGGCGGTGATGCACCTGTTCCTGCCCGCGCTCGTTATCGGCATCTACTCGATGGCGCTCATCTCGCGGATGATGCGGTCGTCCATGCTCGAAGTCGTGCGGCAGGACTACATCCGCACCGCACGCGCGAAGGGACAGGGAACGAAAATCACGATGCTGAAACATGGCTTCCGCAACGCGCTGATTCCCGTCGTGACCGTCATCGGCATCCAGTTCGGTACCCTGCTCGGCGGCGCGGTGCTGACGGAAACCGTCTTCGGCATTCCGGGCATCGGGACGATGCTCGTGGACGCCATCGAAGTCGGTGACTTCCCGGTGGTACAGGGCACCGTGTTGACGTTCGCGCTCCTGTTCACGCTCGTCAACCTGTTCGTGGACATCACCTACTCCTATCTCGACCCGAGGATCCAACAATGAGCACGCAAACAGAAAACAGCGAAACGGTCTCCCGCGGGTTCTTCAGTCGCCTGCGGGCCTCGCCGTTCCTCTCCGAACTCCTGTCGAATCGCCTCGCGGTCACCGGTCTCACCATCATCCTCTTCATGATTGTGGTGGCGGTGTACGCGAGACTGACCATCGACCTCGCGGCCATCAAACAGTCTCGAATCGGCCTCCAGCCGAGTCTCGCCGCGCCGAGCGGGGCGTACCCCTTCGGGACCAATCTGCAGGCACAGAACATCTTCCCCCGCGTTCTCTACGGCGCGTGGTACGCCATGCTGTTCGGAACGGTGACGGTCGCGGCCTCGACGACGCTCGGGGTCGGTCTCGGCATCATCGCGGCCTACTACGGCGACCTGACGGATAACGTCATCATGCGGACGATGGACGTGTTGTTGGCGTTCCCGGCGCTCCTGCTTTCGCTCGCGCTGGTCGCCGTCTTCCCCGACGAGTGGGGGCTGTGGCGCGCGGTCGCCGCGCTGACGCTCGTCTACACGCCGCGGTTCGCCCGCGTCGTCCGCGGCGCGGCGCTGAAAGTCCTCGAAGACGAGTACATCGACGCGACGGTGGCGCTGGGTGCGAAGAATCCGCGCGTGCTGGCCCGCCACGTCCTGCCGAACTGTCTCGCGCCGATTACGGTTCAGAGCACGCTCAACTTCGGCCTCGCCATCCTCGACCTCGCGGCGCTGTCGTTCCTCGGCTTCGGTGCCGACCCGGGAACCCCTTCGTGGGGACTGATGCTCTCGAACGGCGTCAAACACGGCCTGTTCAGCGTTCCGAGCGCGTGGTGGTGGTCGTTCTTCCCCGGTCTGTTCCTCGCCGTGACGGTGCTTGGATTCAACCTGCTCGGTGACGGGATGCGCGACGCGCTTGACCCGCGGATGCGCGAAGCCGTGGACTGATGGATTTCGTCGGGTATCTCCGTCCCCGCGTTCGTCTCGTCTCCCGGTTCGGCGGTGTCGGATTCGCGCTGGGCGGCACGGGCGTTTTGCTCGTCGTCGCCGCTGGCGAGACGGTTTCGTTCGCCAGTCGGAAGGTCTTCGCCGTCACGGCGCTCGCGTTCGGCTTCGCCATCCTCGGCTGGTCGGGGTCGGTATTCGCGGGGAGCGCGGTCGAAAACGTACAGAAGTACCTCGATTCGAACACGGGGTGGACCGAGGCGGACTCTCGAAAAGCGATGACGGTCATCGGCAGTCTCGGCGCTGGCGGCATGGTCGGCGTGACCGTTATGACGCTCGTCTTACGTGCGGCATACTGAGCCGTAAATGTTATGCCGACCTATCACTCTTATGGCTCATATGGTGGTTTTCGAATCGTTACTTGTGGGCATCATCTTCGCCGGTATCGGTGTTCTCGTGACGGCGAAACCGCGAGAAATATTTCTTATCAGACAATCGGTCGCCGTCGCATCGACCGGTGAACTCGGCGAGTTCGGCGTCGCTCGGTATCAAGCCTACGGGTTGCTTTGCGTCCTGCTCGGGCTATTGCTCGTCCTCATTCCATTCTTCCTTCTCTGACACGACGCCGTTTCACCGGGTCGGTTCGACCCGTCACAGGTGCGAGGAGAACCATTCGCCCGCGAGCGTCGCAACCGATTCCAACGTCCCCGGTTCTTCGAACAGGTGACCCGCACCCGGGACGACTTCGAGTTCTTTCTCACAGCGCAATCGGTCGTACGCCTCGCGGTTCAGTTCGAGCACTTGCGTGTCCCGGCCGCCGACGATGAATAACGTCGGTGCCGTCACGTCCGCGAGTACCTCCGTCGCGAGGTCAACCCGGCCGCCGCGTGAAACGGTCGCACCTACCTCCGGACGACGCGCCGCCCCACGAAGCGCGGCGGCGGCCCCGGTACTCGACCCAAAGTAGCCGACGCCGCGTTCTTCCGTCTCCGGTCGCTGTTCCACCCACTCCGTCACCGCGACGAGGCGGTCGGTCAACAGTTCGATGTCGAATCGGTTCGCGTACGTCTCGTCCTCCGCTTCCGTGAGCAGGTCGAACAGGAGCGTCCCGAGACCGAACTCGTGGAGCCGCTCCGCGACGAAGTTGTTTCGCGGACTCTTCCGACTGCTCCCGCTTCCGTGTGCGAACAGCACGATTCCGTCCGCGTCGCTCGGGACGTGGAGATTCCCCTCCAGTCGAACCGAATCGACCGGAATCTCGACCGTATCTTCCCCCGTCATATCGTATCCTCTATCGACGCGTCGATGCCTAATCGTGACGGCCCGTCCCACTCCACTCCACTCCACTCCACTCCACTCCACTCCACTCCACTCCACTCCACTCCACTCCACTCCACTCCACTCCACTCCACTCCACTCCACTCCACTCCACTCTTCGAGTTTCCACCGAGTTCCCACTCACTCCTGAAGCCGTCGTTCCGCCGCATCCCGCTCCGCCGGTGTATTGACGTTCGCCGTCCAGCCCTCGGTTCGCATCGTCAGCATCGTGTTGTCGGCGACGAATCGTCGAATCGACTCCGCGAGTTCGTACTCGCCGCGAACCGACAGCTCCGTCGCCGCACACGCGTCGAACATCGCCGGACCGTACACGGCGAATCCCGCGGCGACGAGGCTCGGTTCTGGCGGTTCGTTTGGTTCCTTTTCGATACCCCGTAGTTCCCCTTCGTCGGTCACATCGCAAATGGCTTTCACGCGATCCTCCTCGGTCGAGACCCGCTCGACCAACTGAACCCCATCCACGCCCGCCTCCCGCTGGCGTTCGACCAGTGGTTCGAGGTCACACCGAATCACACAATCCCCGTCGAGACACATGAACTCCCCCTCGACGTACGGTTCGGCCTGCAACAGCGCGTGTGCCATCCCCAACTGCTCGCCCTGCCGGGCGTACGTTATCGGGATGCCCGAAAACGAGTCCCCGTACCGGTCCCGAATCTGTGCTCCTTCGTAGCCGATGACGACGATCACTTCCTCCGCGTTCAGTTCGGCCACGGTTTCGAAACAGCGCGTGAGAATCGGCTTTCCCGCGACTTCGACCAACGCTTTCGGCTTGTCGTCGGTCAGCGGACGAAGACGGGTTCCCTTTCCGGCGGCGAGGACGACTGCTTGCATACGGTCGCTACCGCAGCACGCCTGATAATTTTACGGGGACCTACGCTCGGACGTTTTCCCCGATTTGCTCGCCGAACTCGCCGTCCTCGAAGACGACGTTGCCGCGGACCATCGTCATCTCCGGGAACACGCCCGTCCAGCCTTCGAACGGCGTCCAGTCGCACTTCGTGTGGAGGTCTTCCGCCCGAATCTTGCGCGTCGCGTCGGGGTCCACGAGAACGAGGTCGGCCATCCGTCCCTCCTCGATGCGACCCTTCCGCGGCAGGCCGAACACCTTCGATGGGGTTCGGGCGGTGAGGTCGGCGACGCGCTCGTAGCTGAGATTGTCCTTGCGGGCCTCCTCCAACAACAGGGGAAGAATCGTCTCGACGCCCGGTACTCCGCTCGGGGCGTCCCAGATTCCGGCGTCCTTCTCCTCGCGGGTGTGCGGTGCGTGGTCGGTCGCAATCATATCGACCGTCCCGTCCGCTACGCGCGCGAAGACTTCCTCGCGCCGTTCCTCGCTCCGAAGCGGCGGGTTCATGCGCCCGAACGTCCCAAGTTCGTCGAGGTCGTCGCGCGAGAGGAACATGTGATGGGGCGTCACTTCGCAGGTCGCACCCGCCTCGGTCGCCGCGTCGATTCCCTCCGGCGTGCTGGTGTGTGCGATGTGCAGTCGCGCGCCGAGTTCGGTGCCGATTTTACAGGCCCGTTCGACGGCATCCGACTCCGCCTCGGCCGTGCGGTAGGCGCTCCACGCGTCTGCGTCATCGCGGGACTTCGCGTTCGAATCGAACAGGTCTGCGTTCTCCGCGTGCACCGTCACGACGAGATACTTGTCCGTGGCCCGTTCGACCGCCGACCGGAACAGGCCCGTTTCGATGCCCATCTTCCCCGTCGAGTCGGCCAGAAACACCTCGCCGAGCGCGAGAATCGGCTCGTCGAGCAGCTCGTCGGGGTTCCAGTCGGGCGTGACGCCGCCGTTGATACCGTAATCGACGTACGACTCCGCCGCGAGTTCCGCCTTCTCGTCGAACGACGGTCCATCCACCGTCGGCGGGTTAGTGTTCGGTTGGTCAACGACCGTCGTCACGCCGCCCGCGGCGGCGCTCTTGCTTCCCGTCTCCCACGTCTCCTTGTGCGAAAAGCCGGGCTGGCGGAAGTGAACGTGTGCGTCGATAGCACCGGGCAACAGCAGTTTTCCCGTCGCATCGACGACCTCGCCGGACTCCGTTAGCGAGGATCCGATAGCCGAAATTCTCCCCGCGTCGGTTTCGATGCGAACGTCGCGCTTGCTGCCGTCGGGAAGCGTCGCGTTCCGGATGGTGAGCATATACTCGCCACTGTTCCGGCAACCGTCCTAAGTGTCCCGGTCGCCAACGTGTTCGACCGTCGCGTCCGCGTCGCCGACCAACATCGCCTCGATGGTTTCGGCGACCTCTTTCGGATCGCCGTTCCCCCCGGCCTTTGCGACACTCCCGACGGAATCCGGGTTGAACGGCACGTCGAGCGCGGCGTAGATGGGGTCCAAGACCGCGGCGATTTCCTCGTGGTCGTCCACGACGACGACCCCCGAAACGAGCGCCGCGCCGGTTCGGACCCGCTGTGCGATACCCGCGATTTTCCCCTTCCACTGGAGCGAATAATCCCCCGGACAGAACGACTGTGACGGTTCCCCGCGCTGTGCCGGGACCCCGAGTCGCCAGAACGCACGCTGGAGCGTCTCCGTCGTCTCCGCGTAGCGTTCCTCCATCCCGGTTCGCATGTCCTCCAGCGGGACCGTCGTGGCGAACGCCACCGTGGTTCCGGTGTAGGCGACCGCACGCCCCCCGACGCTTCGTTCGAGCGGTTCGAAGTCACACGAACGGGCGACCGATTTCGCCACGTCGTACTTCTCGGCGCGGGCGTCCCGCCGCCCGAACGCTATCTGTCGATGTGGCGTCCAAACGCGAACCGCCGCCTCGCCCGTTTCCGCCGTCTCCGTGAGCATCGCGGCAGTGACCTGTCGGTCATCGTCCCGAGTCTCCGCCCGACCACGAAGCACGCGCATAGTATTCCATTGTGACCCGATGTATGTAAACGCTCCCGGTCGTAACTCCATCCATGGTCGGGCTTACCACGGACGTGTTGTCGAGCTATCCTCGCTTTTCGGTCTACAACTCGCCGTACGTCGCACACGACGACGGTTGTGCCATCGACCTGTATCCCGACAACGAGGAGCCACGGACGCCGCTCGCGCCGAGTCCCGTCGCCGGTGAGGTGGTCGAAACCCGGACGGTGACGGCCCCGTCGAAACCCTACGCCGTCGCGCACGACCACCTCATCGTGGTCGATACCGGCGACTATCTCGCCCGGATGCTGCACGTCGCCCCGACCGTCGACCCCGGCGAGACGGTCGAAGTCGGCGACTCGCTGGGTGAATTGGTCCGCTCTGGCTTTTTCGCGCCGTGGGTCGCAAACCACATCCACCTCGGCTTTCGGGAGCACGGAACGAACCCGGTTCGTGCGTCGGGGTCGCTCCCGCTCGACGTTCCAGTCGAAATCGAACCCATCGCGTGGGACGGTTCTGGGCGCGTCGTCGAGACGGGTGAGACGTTCGTCGTCCTCGACTCGCCGACCCATCCCGCGCCCGGCGAAGGGTTCGCGGGTATCGAGGCCGTTGTCGGTGAGGGTGGCGAGGCGGTGGTGCTGGACGGTGGCCTTCCACACTACGAGGGTGGCGGGGTGCTCCGCACACCGGAACGTCGAACGGCATCGCCGCGAGACGGTGGGGCGCTTCGAGCGTCGGACTCACGAGGCGGCGAACCGACCCCCGTTTCGCTTCTCGGTGCGCGCGTCGGGCAGGTGAACGGCCGCACCGTGACGTGGGACGACGTGGACATCCGCGCGAACGGGGAGCCGATTACCGGACTCTCGCTGTTCGTCTCGCTGGAGCAGTTCGGCGCGAAACTCGTCTACCCGGGACACGATTTCTCGGTCGGTGACTCGATTTCCGTGAGCGTCCACTGAGGTCGCTTGTCTTTCTCCGCACTGGTTCGGTACTCCGATTTCAGTCTCCGGTATCGGTCATCGTGGCGGTTCTGGCCGCGTCCTCGTTTAAAAACCTTCGCCGCTTGGGGTACTTCGTGGCCTTCTCTGTCGATTGCCGTTTTCTCATTCGAATTCGATGTCGTCCAATTCGACGCCCTCGCCGAACAGCCACGCCGCGTGTTCGAGGGCGTAGTCGCGGTGGTCTTCCTCGATGTAGCCGATGGCGTCCTCCACGAGCATCGGTTTGAAGTCGCGCAGTCCGGCGCTTCCGGCGGTGTGGAGCACGCAGACGTTCGCCAACGTTCCGCAAATGAGCAGGTCGTGGATGTCGTGAGCGTTCAGATACCCTTCGAGGTCGGTCTGGTAGAAGGCGTCGTAGGTGTACTTCGTCACCACGTGGTCGTCCTCGCGGACGTCGAAATCGTCCACGATGTCGGCTTCCCACGACCCCTCCATGACGTGCTCGCCCCAACGGTCGAACTCGTCGTAGTAGTGGTTGTCCTCGAACTGTTCCCGCGTGTGCACGTCGCGGGTGAAGACGACCGACGCCCCCGCCTCGCGGGAACGCTGGAGGAGTTCCTGAATCGGTTCGATGACGTCCTCGCTGGCCGGTGCGTACAGACTCCCGTCGGGGTCACAGAACCCGTTTTGCATATCGACGACGACGACGGCGGTCGAATCGGAATCGACGTTCATGTTCGACACTACGGTCGGTTTTTACGAAACGGTTTCGTCCGCCGGGGTGGCCGATTTATTTCGTTTCTTTTTCAAGAGCTTTTTTACATAGTAGCCCTAGTTTACACGCACGATAATGCGAACGATTACCGTAGCGGCGGTCGCTCTCATGCTCGTCCTCGCTGGCTGTTCGCAAGCCCCCGGAACGAGTACGAGCACGCAGACGAGCGGCCCGAACGTAACCCAAACGACTCAAGGTCCCAGTACCGAGGT
>NZ_MEIH01000043.1:0-25560 GCF_001723155.1 Haladaptatus sp. W1 | reverse complement strand
GCGCGACGAAAGTGGACTGGCGGACCGAACTGCAGGATTCGACGACGTTCGACGTGCCGACGAAGGGCGATTTCGAGGCGTTACTCGGCGGACACGGCATCACGGAGGATTCGACGGTCGTGCTGTACGGCGACATGATGAACTGGTTCGCCGCCTACGCCTACTGGCTTCTCACGTACTACGGCCACTCCGACGTGCGGTTGCTGAACGGCGGCCGCGACAGTTGGTTGGGCCGCGACGCGCCGGTCACGGACGAAGTACCGGAGTTCACGGCGCGCTCGTACAGCGCGGCGAAACCGAACGCCGACGTTCGCGCCGACCAACCGGACGTGCTGGACGCGATACCGCGGGAGACCTCGCTCATCGACGTTCGAACGCCGGAAGAGTACCGCGGCGAAATCCTCGCACCGCCGGGATGGAACGAGGGCGTCCAGCGCGGCGGCCACATCCCCGGCGCGGTCAACATCCCGTGGAGTCAAGTCGTCGATGGCGAAGGCCGTTTCAAATCCGAGGACGAACTTCGAGCCATCTACGAGGCGGCAGGCATCGAGGAAACGGCCGAAATCATCACTTACTGTCGTATCGGGGAACGCTCCGCCCTGACGTGGTTCGTCCTCCACGAACTGCTGGGTTTCGAGGACGTGCGAAACTACTACGGGTCGTGGGTGGAGTGGGGCAACACTGTCGGCGCACCGATAGAGAAGGGCCAACGCGCGGAGATACGACGGCAGTGACGCGATAGCCGAAATCGAAGCGCGGAGTCGAGGGAATATCTGCAGAAGAGGGGAAAATCGTTCTAGCCGTGGCACCGAACTCTCCAAAGATTCGGTATAGCGAAATAAGATTTATAGCACCGAAACGAGACGCCCATGCCATGGAAAAATAAAAAATATTTGTCATTCTCTGGCGGCTCAAACCACTCACACCCGACTCACGCATCGGTCTGCGAAGGAGTGGGAAAGAGACGGCCGACGGCTTCTCGAAGAAGTCACGACCCCCTCGACTCACAGCGGTCAGTATCGTTCCGCCGAGTCCGACTCGAATACGTCCCGACGACAGGTTCCCCCGTATCTCTTCACGAAACGAGAAACCAACTTACAACAGCGAGTAGATGTTGGCCTCGTACACTTCCCGCACTCTGTCTCCCCAATTGTGCGTGTAGGTGTCGATGATGTCGCTCGCCACGTCGCCGCGGAGGTACTTCACGATACCGCGGTCTCCGGTTCGGTCGCGGAGATGCGTAGTGAAAAAGTGCCGGAAGTAGTGGGGCGTGACGTTTTCTTCCGCACCGCCGCCGGTTCGGTGCCACCCCGCATCGCGGGCGTGGCGTTCGACTACATTCCGAATCATCTTCGGCGTGAGCCGTTGACCCCAGTTACCGCTCGTGCTGACGAACAGCGGTTCCGCGGGCGATGGTGAATCCGGCCGAATCGCTAGCCACCGGACGAGCACCCGACGAAGTTCGTCGTCCACGGGGACGATGGTGTCGCGCTTTCGCTTGTTCGAGGCGGTGCGTTCCTCGCCGTTGACGACCTGCCCGCGAACCGCGTCAGTGCCGACGAAAATCGAGTCGGGTCGGCCGTCGAGTCGCGGACGCGCCCCGAGGGAGTACGCCGACCGAACGTCCTCGTCGGCGAGGTTCACGTCCCGCAAATCGAGGTTGCTCACTTCGCCGACACGCATCCCCGTCTTCAACAGCGTGCAGACGACGGCGCGCTCCAACGGATGGCCGATTTCCCCGACGAATTCGCGCATCGCTTCGACGGAAATCTCACGGCGGGTCGGGTCCTTGTCGATGGATTCGTGCATCTCTTCGACCACGAGCGCCATCGGGTTGGATTCGAACGCGCCGACTTGCGTCATGTAGGCGTAAAACCGGTGGAGGTAGGACGCGTAGGTTGCTATCGTACTTTCGGCGTTGTCCCCGCGAAGCGTGTGAATCCACGCCATGCAGTCCCGTTGGGTCGCCTCCCCTGGTGCAATGGTTCTCCCCGACGGGTTTCGGTCGGGGTCGGAAAGGAATCCCTCGAACCGTCGCAACACGCGTTCGTAGGCGTCACGAGTGCGCTCGCTCTTTCCGTGGTAGAGCAGGTCCTGGAGGAAGTATCCCACCGGGTCGTCCGGGTTCGGATTGGCGGGGCTACTCGTCGCCATCGACACCCCGACGAGGACGTACCCGCCGTGGCGCCCGCTGTACTGGACGCGGTTTTTCGCCTGCAGTTCGTTCAACACCTCGTCGAGCCGGTCCTCGAAGTTACCGGCGAGCCGTTCGACCAGTTCGTCCCACGACATGTTGTCCTCCCTGGCGAGCGATTCGAGCACCCGTGTTTCGAGGTCGTTACCCCCAGGGTTCGACCCCCAGAATGGCCCTCCACGGGATTCATCTCGAACCCCCGTCGTCCGGCCTGCACCATGGACCTGACGAACTCGCTCTGGCTCATATCGAGTTCGTTGGCATGCGCCTGCCACTCCTCTTTCTGATATTTCGGAATGTACGTCTTTACGACAGTCCGTTCCGTCCCGTCATCGGCCATGGTTTCCCATCTCACCCCGAGTACATTAAGTTGTCCCACGGAGAGTGATAAGCTAACTTATCTGTGAATATAGCACCCCAGATCAGGGCCAAATAATAAAATATCTCTCTAGATAGTTCCGCACTATCACCCGTTCTAGGCACACAAATAACGATATTATTCTGAGCGCCAGCTACGGAGGAGGCATTGGTCCTCCGAGATATTCCAATGGCGCGGGCAGAATACACAGTGATATGTTCAGAACGATTGCCATGATCGTCGTCTCGTAGCCATTTCCCACTATAGACGAAGACAACTTCCGATGGAAATCGTGGTGATTTCAGAGGGAGTTTCCATCTCGAAGGAAGCAAAAAAGAGAGATTATTCCCAGTTTGGGTTCAGTGGCGTGGTCGAAAAACATCGTCCAATTTCGCAACTTCAACACCCATTCGATGCCCCTCGAACATCGTTCCGAAAGAAATTGCATCACTTCCCGTCCCGGTTTTGTGAAGAGTCACGATATCTGGATGATGCCGTACTCGTTTGTCTGTATGAGGTCAACGTCGGCGACGCTCGTGTTGACTAACACACCAATAAACCGTATGCCACGATATTATCTCGGGAGATACAGCATGGCACAGAGAGGCAAAAACACGGGAATCGAAGCGATGTGCCGGTTCCTCGCGTCGTCAATATCACACCCGTCGAAACGCGGTTCCAGCCCTCCGGGCCGTCTCCGCGTCGCTGTCCGAATCGCCGACGAACAGGGTACGTTCCGGCGTCGCACCGAGTTTCTGCAGGGCCGTGAGCAACGGTTGTGGATGGGGTTTCCGTTCCGGGACGGAATCCCTGCCGACGATGACGTCGGTCGCGTTCGGGACGCCGTGGGCGTACAGCGCGAGGCGACACGCGGCCTCGCAGTTGAGCGAACAGATGCCGACCGGACCGTCGGCGGCGGCCAACTCGTCCAACAGCGGAAGCCGCTCCGAGTCACGGGCACCCGCACGTTCGGCCGCCGCGAGGTGCGGTTCGACCTCCTCGGCGAGGCCCATCGATTCCGCCACCGGTAACAAATCGAGTGCGTCATCCGCGTCCGCGTCAGCGCCGCGGTCCCGGAGAATCGGCTTGATGGGTTCCGCGGCGGCGGCCCAATCCACGGCGAGTTGAACGAGCGTTCCGTCGAGATCGTACACGACCGCATCGTAGTCGTCGGTCACTTCGTACGTTGCAACGTTCGGGGAGATAAACGCTCGCCCTCGGTCGGGATTGCGACGAACGTGACCGTCCTCGTCGCCGACGTGCTCGTCTCGTCGTTCAACCGTCGCCCGCCGTGTTCCCGTCGTGACTCACATCGAACCGAGGGACGACGCGACCGCATCCATCGCTTCGTCCGCCGCAGTCACGTCGCCGGTGAGGCTCAGAAAGCCGTGAGCCATACCGGGATAGTGGTCGTGTTCGACCGAAACCCCCGCGTCGGCGAGTCGCTCCGCGTACGCGATACCCTCGTCTCGGAGCGGGTCGTGACCGCACGTGACGACGCTCGCTGGCGGGAGGTCGGAGAGGTCGCGCGCGCGAAGCGGCGACGCGAAGGGATTCCGGCCATCGACCGGGCTCCGGAGGTAGTGGTTCCAGAACCACTCCATGTCGGCGCGGGTGAGCAGCGGTCCGTCACCGTTCTCCTCGTAGGAGTCCGTATCGAAGGCGTGGTTCGTGATGGGATAGAGGAGACTCTGGTGGGTGAGCGTCGGCCCGCCGAAGTCGCGGGCGTAGAGCGCGGTCACGGCGGCGAGATTGCCCCCCGCGCTCGTCCCCGCGACGCCGAGACGGGTCGGGTCACCGTCGAACGTACCCGCGTGGTCGGCGGCCCATTCGAGCGCGGCAATGGCATCGTCCACCCCCGCCGGAAACGGGTGCTCCGGCGCGAGTCGGTAGTCCACGGAGACGACGACGCACTCGGCGCGGTTGGCCAGTTCCCGGCACACGCCGTCGATGGAATCGAGCGTCCCCAGCGTCCACCCTCCCCCGTGATAGAACACGACGACCGGGGCGTCTCGCACGTCGGGGCGGTAGACGCGAATCGGAATCTTTCCGCGGGGGCCGGGAATCGAGAGGTTGCGAACGAACGCGACCCGAGCGCGGTCGTCCGCGGTGAACACGTCGTTCTCGACGCGTCGCGCGCTCTCGACGGACAGGGCGTGCCACGGCGGAACGCCCATCGCTTCGATTCGTGCCACCGCATCGGCCATTTCGTCGTCCATACTGACTTCACCTCGGCAGGATAGTTATAGTTTCAGCCTGCCAACATCGAATCATGTCGCTCGAAGCACGAACCCGCGACGCCACGACGGAGAGCCTTCATCGTCTTCGAAACGCACACGGGACGTTCCCCGTCCACGACGAGCGCGTCGGGAACGACGCCGACTACTTCGAACACGGACGACGAAAAGCGGCGGACGGATGGCTCGGCGACGCCGCCGTCTGGGTGACCGACGAAAATGACCGGGTGGTGATGATTCGCCATCCGAACGCGCCGGACGAGTGGGGCGTCCCCGGCGGCGGCCACGAACCCGGCGAAACTCTCTCCGAGACGGCCCGCCGCGAGGTGCGCGAGGAGACGGGACTCCGCTGTCGTTTGACGGACGTACTCGACGTTCGGCGGAAGGAGATATTCCTCGAAACGGACCCGAGCGAGCGAATTTTCGTACTCTCGGTGCTATTTTCGGGCGTCTGTGTCGGCGGCGAGTTAACGGTGGGAGACGACGTTCTCGACGCCCGGTGGTTCGACTCGCCGCCGGAGCGCGTCCTCGATTTCATCGAGCCACAGGTCGAACGCTGGCGCGAGGGATGAGGTGGTCGGCGGAGACGCGTCACGCGGTGTCGAGATAGGGACAAGCTGACGACCCGCCAAAACGGAATTCGGGAATCACGACCGACTGACCGGGGCGCGTACAGTGAAGTAGCCGTGCCCGAAACGGTACGTATGGATACGGGTGCGAACGACGCGAAACGACGTGACGAGGCCGACCCGCTCGCTTCCGTCCGGGACCGATTTTCGATTCCGGAGGGCGAACTGTACATGGACGGCAACTCGCTCGGCGTGCACTCGTCGGACGCGGAGCGGGCGCTCTCGAACGCGGTCGAGGAGTGGAAAGAACTGGGAATCCGAGGCTGGACGGACGCCGACCCGGACTGGTTCCACTACGGGGAGCGTCTCGGCGACCGACTCGCGCCGCTCGTCGGCGCGGACGAGGCGGAGGTCGTCGTCGGCAACTCCACGACGGTCAACATCCACGCGCTCTTCTCGACGTTCTACGACGGCGGGGAAGTCGTCGTCAACGAACTCGACTTCCCGACGGACCACTACGCAATCCGCGCACAGATGCGACGGCTTGGTCTCGACCCGGACGACCACCTCGTCGTCGTCGAAAGCCGCGACGGGCGTACCATCGAAGAAGAGGACGTCATCGACGCGTTGACCCCCGAGACGTCGATTCTGTTCATGCCGTCCGTCCTCTACCGGAGCGGACAGTTGCTCGACCTGAAGCGACTGACGGACGCGGCACACGCCCGCGGCGCGCTGGCCGGGTTCGACCTCGCCCACTCGGTCGGCGCGGTACCCCATCGACTCTCCGAGTGGGGCGTAGATTTCGCCGTCTGGTGTAGCTACAAGTACCTGAACGCCGGACCGGGCGCAGTTGCGGGCCTGTACGTCAACGAACGCCACTTCGGCACCGAACCCGGACTCGCCGGATGGTGGGGCCACGACAAGGAAACCCAGTTCGAGATGGAGACGACGTTCACGCCCGCCGCGGACGCCGGAGCGTGGCAAATCGGCACGGTACCCGTCTTCAGCGCCGCCCCGCTCCTGGGGTCGCTCGAACCGTTCGAGGAGGTTGGAATCGACCCGGTGCGGGAGAAATCGCTGTTGCTCACCGACTTTCTCATCGAGATAGTGGACGAGTTGCCGGAGTATCGGGTCGGCACCCCGCGTGACCCCGAACGCCGGGGCGGACACGTCGCCGTCGAACACGAAGAAGCGTATCGAATCGGCGAGGCACTGAAGGAGAGAGGCGTCGTCGTGGACTTCCGGCCGCCGAACGTCGTCCGGGTCTGCCCGGCACCGCTGTACGTCGGCTTTCACGACGTGTGGCGTGTCGGAGAGCACCTGCGTGAAATCGTCGAGACGCGAGAGTACGAGTCGTTCGACCGTCGCGGTGGCGGAGTGACGTAGCCGTAGCACGTATTACAGTCGATGGCATTCGTTGTCGTATGAGTACCATCGCCGAAATAGAACTCCCGGCGAAGGAGTTTGCGCTCAGAACCGCCTTGGAGCGTGCGCCGAACGCCGAGTTCGATGTCGTTCGCGTGGCGGCACACGACGCGAATCACGTCATGCCCTACCTCTGGGTGACGGCGGACGACCTGGAGAAGTTGGATTCCGCCCTTCGTGCGGACAACAGCATCGATAAATTGAATCTCATCGAGGACCTCGGCGACGAGCGACTGTACCGGATGCACTGGGTGGACCAGATACACGTCGTCATTCACATCCTCGTCGAGGAGGAAGCGACCATCCTGAACCTCCACGGCAAGGAGGACCGCTGGCGGCTTCGCATCCTCTTTCCCGACCGCGACTCGCTGTCGGCGACGTACGATTTCTGTCAGGACACCGGCCTCTCGCTCGACGTGCGAAACATCTACGAGATAAGCGACACGCGCCACGGCCTGTACGGATTGACCGAAGAACAGCACGAAACGCTGATGATGGCGCTCGAAGCCGGATACTACGACGTCCCGCGAGACTCGACGGCGGACGACCTCGCCGGGGACCTCAGCATCTCCCATCAGGCGGTGTCCGAACGACTTCGACGCGGGCATCGGAGTCTCGTGAAAAACGCGCTCGCGCTCTCCCCGAGCGACGGCCGCGAGTGATCAGGCGTCGTTCATCCGCCGAACCGTCTCCTCGCCGCATTCGACGCAGACGCTGACTCGGTACGGTTCGCGGGAAAACGAACTGTGCTTCGCCTGTTCGTTTTCCGTTCGAATCTCGATAGTGACGCGGTGTGGCGTCTCCGCCACACAGGTCGGACACTCCTCCGTCCTGTCTGCCTGCTGTTCATCGTTTTCGCTCCGTGTCGCTTTCGCGTTCTCGTTTTCGTTCCGCGCGTTTCCATCGTCCGGCGTTCGTGGTGGTTTTGCTTTCACTGGGAACCATCCTCGCATTGGACGCTCTTTCTGAAGGCGAAACAGTCGAGCCAGAACCGCTCGGCGTCGCTCGTCGGCGGTTCCCCCTCGTGTTGCGGCGTCCCGTACAACCGCTTGGGGTTGTCGTCAACAGTAACCTCGTGCTGTGGGTCGCCGTACAGACGACGTTCGTCGTCCGGGCCGTCCGATTCGTCCGGCGCGTGACCCACTCGTGTCGTGCTCATAGGTTTCCCCCTCTAACAAAACGAAGCGTCTCCGGCGTCAGGTGACTCGTGCCTGCACCCGCAAGTGGATGAAAAGGAGTGGTTTCCGCCCGGTTGTAGGACGTCGAAGGTCAGTTCCCGCCGAAGACCGAGCCGAGTTGATCGCGCCACTCGTGTAGTTCCTTCAGTTCGCTCTCGATGTCCCCGATGTCGGAACGGAGCGTGTCGAGCTTTTCGTCCATGCGCGTCTCGGTCGCCTCGACGGAATCCGAGAGGTCGGAGACGTCCTCGGAAAGCGCCTCGATTTTTCCTTCGAGCGAATCGACCGTCTCGAAGTCGTCTCGGAGGTCTTCGATTTCGTCGTCCAACGCGGACGCCTCTTGGGTGTTCGTCGCAACGAGGTCCTCCAAGTCGTCGAGCTGAGACGTGAGTCCGTCGAGGTTGGAGTCCAGTTCGCCCAACTCCTTGAGGTCGTCTTCGAGGTCGGCGAGGTCGCTTTCGAGTCCCGATTCGAGGCTGTCGATACTTGTTTCGAGACCGTCGAGGTTCGTTTCGAGGTCGGCGACGCGGGCGCGCGCCTGTGCACCCTCGTCCTTCGCGTTCTCTATCTCCGAACCCATCTCGTCGAGGTCGGCGCGAACCGACTCGACTTCGGATTCGAAGCCGTCGATGAGGGTTTTCGCCGTCCCGTTCTCGTCGATGAACTCCTCTAACGCCTCGGTGTAGGCCGCGAGGTCGTCCACCCGGGACTGGAGGTGGCGGATGCGGACGTTCGTGCTCTCGGGCGTGTCCAAATCGAGTTCCTGTTGGATGCGTTTGAGGTCGTCGTCGTTCACCTCCCCGGCGCGAATCTCGTCGGCGAGAGCGGCGGCGACGCTTCCGGGCCGCGGGGGTGACGCCGGGGGTTCGTCGGCGGTTTCGACGGGCGCTTCGAGGATGTCGTCGTTCGACTCGCCCGCGTCGATGGAGTCGTCGCCCGGCTCGTCCGCGTCGATGATGTCGTCCTCCGAGCCAGCGAACGGTCCGTCTTCGGTATCCGAATCGGCGGGGTCCGATTCGTCGGGTGCGGAGCCCTCACCCGTCGAGTCAGCCGACGCGCTCGCCGCGTCCGCGAGCGGGTCCGTGGCACCGTCGTCCGCGTCAGCACTCGACCCGAGCGGGTCGGAGAGGGGGTTGTTTCCGACGTCGGCGAGCGGGTCAGCGGGGTCGTCGCCCGTTTCGGCGTCCTCATCCAGTCCCGGCAGTCCGCTGTCGCCCGCGATGACGTCGCGGACGACCTGACTGCTGTCCTCGGAAACGATGTCGGTGATGGTGTGTTCCTCCATGCGCTCCTCGCCCTGCCCGCCGTCGTCCGTGACCGGCGTGACCTCTTCGAGTTCCGGTTCGATGAGGAACGTCTCGGCGTCGGACCAGTCCGACAGTCGAATCCCGTACACCGTTGTCAGCGACTCGTTCGGTTCGAGCGTCCGCTCGAACTGCACGCGGTGATCCTTGTAAGCCGTCCAGTTCTCGTTCTCGTATTCGGGGTGGAATCCCACGTTGTCCATCGGAAAGTCGTCGGGAATTCGATCCGTGATGCGGACCATCACGGCGTCGTCGTGGTCCGACCGGAGTTCGAACCGAATCGCCGGGACCGCGAACGCCTCCCCGTCGAACGATTTTTCAATCGTAACCCCGCTCTCCGAACTCGAAATCACTTCGTTCCCGCTACTGAAATCACCCATACTGTACACATCCGAGAAGGGATATATAAATCATACGCCTATAGAATTATCGAACGACGTTCATTACGCAGGATGTTTCCGTTTGTCGTAACGTTCGGAGTTATCTATAACCTCCGATTAAGAGCTCCTTGGTGAATATTTGAACATCGAATCCGAGTTTTTCATCTTTCGTATCCACAATCAATCATTCACGGTGAGTCGGAGAGTTATAGTATAGGAATCAGACACGTCAAATCCGTTCTCCCTCGAAGTCGTCTCGACGCCGCGCGCGGCAAACCGATGTCGGGCCTCGTCGAGCGCCGCCCGGTCGGGGACGACGAGTTCGAACCACAGCAACCCGCGCCCCGCGGTCGGTTCCGTGCGGTCGTTCCACGTGTTCAGGCCGATGTGATGGTGATAGTCGTCTGTCGCGAGGAAGAGCGCGGACGGGCCGAACCGCTGACGAATACGGGTTCCAAGCGTCTCGACGTAGAACTCCCGGGCGGCGGAGAGTGACGAGACTTCGAGGTGGACGTGCCCGACGGTCGTTCCGGACGGGACCGTTTCGGCGTCCGTCCGCTGTTCCCGGAGTTCGTCGATGTCGAGCGGCAGCGTCTCCATCCGAACGCTCCCGTCTTCCTCGACGGGCCACTCCTCGCGGGGGCGGTCACGGTAGATTTCGACGCCGTTCCCTTCGGGGTCCGTGAGGTAGAGCGCCTCGCTTACGCGGTGGTCGGACGCGCCGGACAGCTCCCAGTCGTTCTCGATGCGCACGAGCGCATCCGCCACGGCGCTCCGCGAGGGGACGAGAAACGCCGTGTGAAACAGTCCCGCTTCGGTTCGTCTCCGCACGGGAGCGTCGGCGTCCGCGACCAGTTCCAGAAGCGGAACGCCACCAGCGCCGAGGACGGCGGTTTCGCCGTCCTCCCGCAGGCGTTCGAGTCCGACGACGGTCTCGTAAAAGCGACGCACTCGGTCGAGGTCGTTGACGCGGAGCGCGACGCGACCGACGGTCGTTTCGGGAGAAATTGTGGACTCCATGATAGTCAGTACGGTCAGTACCGTGTGTAGAGTCGGGTGAGAAGACCGTGTATCTTTCCGAAGGGGAAGATTACTCCTCGTCCGCTTCGTCGTCCGATTTGGTACCGTCGTCGGCCACGTCCGCCGTGTCTTCGTCCACGTCGTCCGAGATGTCCTCAACTTCGATACTCACGGGTTCCGTTTCGGACACCTCGTCGTTCAGGTGGCTGTCGAGGTTGAACACCGTGTTCAGTTCCTGTTGTACCTGGTCCACGATACCGCCGACGAGTTCGCTCGGCGCGATGGCCGTGTACTCGTACGGGTTGTTTCCGGCACCCGAACTCTCGCGTTTCTCGCGGAAGACGTTCTCCTCCTCGTGGAGTTCGGCGAGCGATTCGCGAACCGTGCTCGGATACAGCCCCGTCCCTTCGGCGATTTCCTCGCTCGTACTCCCCGGATTCTGCCGGAGGTAAACGTAGATTCGCGCGCGCGTCTCGGTGTCGAGCACCCACGAAAGCAGGTCCACGATACCTTGGTCGAACCCTTCGACCGCGCGGTCCGCCTCCTCTCCGAGGCGTTTCCGACCGCGCGACAGCGGTTTTTCGCCTTCCACCTCGTCCGCATCCAATTCGTCGGCGACGGTCTCCGCGTCGTCCGCACCGCTCGTATCGACGGGTATCTCGTCGCCGGTATCCTCGGAGTCGTTCCGTTCGTTGTCAGCGTCGTCCCCAGTCATGTCGTTCTCAGAAGGACAAAAGTCAGTAGCGCGTAAAAAACTTGCCTACAGCAAAAGGGATTCACACAGCGTCTCGAAGCCGTCTTCCTCGTGGAGTCGCCGTTGACACTCGGCACCGCTCTCCGCGTCGTAGATGTCGCCGATGCCGCTGACGCCGAGGCGGTCGCACTCGCGGTCGACTACCTCGCCGAGCGAGATTTCGCCGTCACAGTCGCGGTCGATAAAGGAAGCGTCGTGGCCGTAGCGTATCGCACGCCACTTGTTCTCGTCCAGCAGTTCGCGGCGGTGGCGGTAGCCGGACTCGCCGTCCTCGTAGCGCTCCACGAGGTCAGTCACGAGGGCGTGGGTGTACTCCACGAACGCGAGCACGCGCTCCGGGTCGGCCTGCCCGTCGGGTGTTCGAACCTCGACCGTCCCGTGGCCGGAGTGGGGGCGAACGTCGTACCAGAGTTCGCCGCGGTCGTTTATCGACCCCGTTTCGACCATCGTCCGCTCGAACTCGGCGAACTCCTCGTAATCCTCGAAATCGGTCGGCATGCCGGTGTTCGGCAGCGCCTCGAATATCTTCGCCCGTGCTGACTGCAAGCCGGTGTCGTAGCCGTTCCAATACGGCGAGTTGGCCGACAACGCCAGCATGACGGGGAGGTACCAGCGAATCTCGTTCGACACCCAGACGGCCGCGTCCGCGTCGTCCACGCCGACGTGGACGTGTAGCCCGGCGGTCGTGTTGCGGTGTTGCGGGTACTGAATTCGGTCGAGTTGCGCTCGGTAGCGCGGCTTTTCGGCGTGGTCCAGTTCCCGCCACTTCGCGCCGGGGTGGAGACCCGCCGCCGCGATGCCGAATCCCTGCGAACTGGCGTGCTCGACGAGAGCTTCGCGTACTCGCCTCACATCGTCGTCAACGTCCGAAAGCGTCGTTTTCGGCGTTTGCGTCTCGATGACGCATTTGAACAGTTCGTGGTCCAAGCGACCGTCGAGTATCTCCGGTGGGTCGGTCTGGTAGACGAGTTCGTCTGTCCCTGCGGTCGGGACGCCTCGCTCGTCGACGACGTAGAACTCCTCTTCGACGCCGAGCGTCCCTAGGTCGGTGAAATTCTCGGCCGAACCCAAATCCATTTTTCGAGATTTAGCCACCCGACACGTAAATACTTCCGGTGACGGTCATGCCTTCCGGGGAACGGCCACGACGCCGAGATGGTCCACGTGGAACGGTTCGAGTCGTCGGGTTTCGACGATTTCGTACCCCTCCCGAAGCGTTTCGAGCGCGTGCTCGAACACGGTTTCCGGGTCGCTCGCCACGTCCTCGCTTCGGGCTTTGATGGCGAGAAGTAGCCGACCGTCCTCCCGAAGGAACCGCGCGTTTTCACAGGCCACGCGGGCCTGTCCCCGCGTCGCCACGTCCTGAACGAGCACCTCGACGTCAGATTCGACGACGTGCGCGTACGTCTCGGGTTTTCGCGCGTCCTTCAGCAGCGGAAAGAGGTTTTCGCGGGCGTCCACCGCGTCGAGCAGGTCGCGGGTCGGTCGCGGTGCGAATTCGACCGCGTACGTCGGCCCGGAGAAGTCGGCGACGTGGCTCACCGTCGTTCCGCTCGCCGCTCCGAGGTAGAGCACCGTCTCGCCACCGTCCAGGCAGGTGTCCATCCCGTGTTCCAGCATGGCGGCTAACTTCGAGCGCCGAGCGTCCCAACAGCGCCAGTCCCCGTCAGTCGGTTCGCCGTAGACCGGGTGACCCTTCGTCGCCAGTCGGTCGTCGCCGCCGAACGTCCGCCGTTCGACGCCATCGGGGAGCGTCATTCGTCACCCCGCGACTGAATCGCGTCCATCCGGCGGTCGAGTTCCGCCTTCAGTTCCGGGTTGTGTTCGCCCGAGTAGTGGTCGATTCGCGCCGCGATGACGAGTTTCCCGGACAGCGTGCGCGCCGCCGACCCGCGCTGGTCCGGCGGGGCCGCCCGAACCGCTTCGTGCGTGTAGATGATGCCGTGTTTCGGCGAGGAGGCGTGTCCGCGAAGATGGGCGAACAGCGCGTTCTCCGCGCCGAGCACCTGTACCGTCCCGCCGGGCATTTTCGCCAGCGATTCGAGTCCCCCGGCCAGCGCGATGAGTCGCGCGGCGAGCACCGGGTCGGCGAGCGTGGCGAGATTCGGCGCGACCGCCGGTGCCTGTCGCTCCACGAACGACCGGAGTGTATCGCGCTCGTCGGCGAGGTCCGCGACCCGCTCCGCCAGCGACACCACCCGCTTCTCGACCGGCGTTTCGGGGTCGCTCTCGGCGAGTTCGCGGGCGTATCCGACGCCCGTTCCGGCGTCGGGATACAGCGTTCCCGCCCACTCCGCGACGCGTTCAGCGAGTTCGTTCGCCTCCGATTCACAGTCGTCCATCGCGCGCACCGCGTGCACGAGTTGGCGGTCGTCCGCCCGTTCGCGCTCCGTCACCGCGTCCCGCGTCGCTCGGATGGTCGCCGCTCGAAGCTTCGCGTAGTAGTCCGCGTCGTCCTCGGAGAATCCGGCCTCGACGGCCCGCTCGGGCCAGTCCGCCGGTGTGTCGGCGCACCCCTCCCGGATGGCGCGCGCGCCGTCCTCCACGTCGTCCGGTTCGACGCCCGCGAACCACCCCGGTTCGCCACCCGTCGTCTCGGCGTCCGATTCGGTCATGGCCGTGGGTTGTGCGCCTTCTCGTTTAAACCTACGTTTACGCGCTCTCCGGTGCCTGTCACGGATGCTGTCGTGCGGCGCTAGCCACATCGCGCTGTCGTCAAATTTCGTCTTCCCGATGTGCGAGGCGATTTCAGTGTATAATAGTGAGAAATAGTATTTTTTAGTATAAATCGGTAGTTTCACGGACGGCTTGGGGGTCACGAGACGAGTTAGTACACCGGTTTCATCGAACTTCGCAGGAACTCACTGCCGACAATCGTGGTATCGCGTATCGGAAAGCAAAGTGAACTCGGCACGTTGCCACCGGACCGCAATACGGTGGAGTCCGGTCACGGGGACCGGACGGATGAATCCATCTCGTTACAACAGACGAACTGTTTCAGCCGTTCATCCAACCCTTTTCGTCCCGATACGAGCAGTTAAGACCCACCCGCAGAGTTGGAAGTTATGGCCGGTCTCTACGCGCATCCCGACTACTACGAGATTGCCTTCGATTTCCGCGATGTGGCAGCCGAAGTAGACTTCTTCGAAACCTGTATCGACCGATTCGGCGAGCGGTCGAATCGCCCGGATTCCGTCCTCGAAATCGCCTGTGGACCGTCCCCGTATCTGCTCGAATTCGACGCGCGGGGCTACGAGTTCACCGGCTTGGACAACTCCTCGGAGATGGTTTCCCACTCCATCGAGAAGGCCCGCGAACACGATATCGAAGCGACGTTCCTCCGGCGAGACATGGCCGACTTCGTTCTGCCGAGCGACGTGGATTTCGCGTTCTGTGCTCTCGGGTCGCTGTATCTCGATTCGAACGAGGCCCTGCTGTCGCATCTCGATTCGATGGCCGACGCGATGACGCCGGGGTCGCTCTACTGCATCGACGGCTCCATCGATTTCGCGGGCGGCACGTCCTCTCAAAGCGAGTGGGAGACGACGCGCGGGGACACGACGGTTCGGTTCGGCCTCGAACAGGAACCGATACACACGACGAAGCAGTTGGTTCGACAGACGCTGACGACGCGCGTCGAGACGCCCGAGGGAACGCGGCACTTCCGCGAGGAGTACGTACGCAAGGCGTTCTCGCCCCAAGAGTTCCGCATGCTCCTCGAACGGACCGAGTTCGACCACGTGGGATGGTTCGACAGCTTCGACCTCTCGACCCCCGTCGAGGACTGTGAGCCAGGCGCGCTCCACCGACCCGTGACGGTCCTCAGGAGACGGTGATGTTCGTCTCCGTCTGGGACTGGCAGGTCGAAATCGACGAGGCGCTGGTCGCCGAATCGCCCGACGAAATCCGCCACCAGGTCGGCGAGTATGCGGCGGGCGAACGGCGGTCGTTCGACCTCACCGTGGACTATCCTGACTCTTTCACCGGACGGGTCATGGCCGCGATGGCCGACGTGCCGCGCGGCGAGACGCGGACGTACGGCGACATCGCCGACGAACTCGACACCGCGCCGATAGCGGTCGGACAGGCCTGTGGTCGCAATCCCGTGCCGCTGGTCGTGCCGTGCCATCGCATCGTCGGCGCGAACGATTTAGGCGGGTACTCCGGCGGACGAGGGGACCGCCTCGGACTGAAAAAACGGCTGCTCGACCTCGAATCCGACTGACTATCCGTCCGGTGCGATGCGTTCGACGCGTCCGGTAATTCCGGACTCCAACTCGACTTTCACGCCGCCGGGTTCGCTGTGCTCCTCCGAGAGAATCTTTGCGATATCGCCACGGAGCGGTTCGGCTTCGTCCGCGTTCTCGGCGTTGGTCTGCTCGATTTCGACGGTCATTCCGCGGCGCAACTCCTCTCGCGTCGGTCGATTTGCGGACATACGACGAACTGCGACGGACGGCGGAAAAAACGTGTTGGCCATCTCCATTCGTGTATGGAATCAGACCCATTTATTCATCCTACAAAAGAATCATGCTTACTTTCTCCATAGCTGTTGGTGCGGACCCATCAACACGTCCCCTCGTCGGGACACAAAACCCCTACTCGAACTTCTCGAACGGCTGTTCACAGCCGTTACAGTAGTGCATCGACCGACAGAGCGACGGCCCTTTCGGGTGTTCGCGGTGGGTGTCCGTCGAACCGCAGTAGGGACACTCCGCGCCCGTTTCCTCGCCGCTCGTCGTGACGCTGGGGTCGAGTCGTCTCATATGCTCAGTCCGAACTCCCTGAGGTCGTCTTTGCCCTGTTCGGTCACCATCTCGATGGACCACGGCGGATTCCAGACGAGTTCGAGGTCCGCGTCCTCGACGCCTTCGACCGCCGCGACGTCGTTCACTATCTCCTCGGTCAGCATCTTGCGGGCGGGGCATCCGGTGTACGTTAGCGTCATGATGACGGTGACGCTCGCTCCGGCGGCGTTGCTATCGTCACGGGACTTCTCGGGAGTCTCGCACTCGACACCGTAGATCAGCCCCAGATCGACGATGCTGATGGGCATCTCGGGGTCTTCGATGTCGTACAGCGCGTCCCAGACGCGCCGTTCGAGGCCGGTCGCTCCCTCGCCCGTCGCGGGCAGTTCGTCGGGGGACCGTCCGCTTTTCGTGTAGTCGGTGTACGCACACGCGGTCGGTTCGGAGTCGGTGTCGAACTCCTGTGGGTCACTACTCATTATCTGGGTCCGGCATGATTCGGTGGGCTTCGGTTCGCCCGAGGTCCCGGTACGTCCGCGTCATGTCGTCGTGAAGGTCGGCCCAGTCGTCGGTGTGGTTTCCGTCTCGTCCGATGTGCTCGGGGAGCAGTTCGTCTACGTCGTCCTCGGATTCGGCGGGTACGTCTACGCCGAGCGACGCGAGGAACGGGACCGTGATGTCGAGCCACTGCTCGCGCATCGAGTCGAGCGACTCGGTTCGAATTCCGAGTTCGTCGATGTCCTCGCTGGCGTCGCCCGCTTCGAACAGCGTCAGTGCGTACGGGAACAGCCGGTCAACAGCCGTCTGTACGCGTTCTACCCCCTCGTCGTCGCTCGTCAGCCGTTCGAGCCAGTTCTGTGCGTGCTCGCGGTGGTAGTTTTCCTCGCTCAAAATCTTCGCCACGCGGTCCGCGATTCGCGGATACGACGTATCTTCGAGGGCTTCAAGACGGAGTTCCTCGGCAACGTCGTAGAAGTATCCGCGCACGATGGCGTCGGCCCAGTCGCCGGTTTCGAACGGGCGTTCGACGAGCGTCGAGTGGCGGAAGTCCGCGGGGTCGCGCTCGAAGATGAGTTCGGCTTCCGTGTAGCCGAAGTCCTGCAACAGGTCGTACCAGAGCCGGGCGTGGCCAAGTTCGTCCTGTGCGATGTTCGAGATTGCGAGGTCGGATTCGAGCGTCGGCGCGCGAACCTGCCACTCGGTGTAGCGCTCCGCGAGGACGAGTTCGTCGTCGGCGAGTCGGCGGAGCAGGCTTTCGACGGCTGCTCGCTCCGCATCGTCCAGTTCGTCGGGTCCGGCGAGTTGTGCCGACATTATGCCTCACTCCGTCGTCGGTCCGCGTCTTCCTGTTCGCTCTCGGAGTCCTCGATCTCCTGTGCGAAACTGGAGTCGATGGTGTTGTACGCCATCACCCAGCGGTAGGATTTGTTCGTCGTGCCACCGAAGGCGGTTTCGTCGGCATCGACTTCGCCGATTTCGTCCTTCGGGACGACCCAGAGGCTGTTGGTCGGCTTGCGACGCCCGTGTTGGACTTGGGCGAACATGAGCGCCATGTCGCGGTCCGGCGCGTGGACGTTTCCGCAATGGGTGTGATACTTGCCCGCTTCTTCCTGTCGGAACACTTCCCAGATCATGTTAATCAGCCGCCACCGGCGTGTTCGAACCGCTCGATTCCCAGTCGTCCAGTACGTCACGAACCCATTCCGCCGCGTCCTGTGCGTGTTTGCGGCCGTTTATCTGACCGACGCCGGGTTCGTAGCTGTTCTTCGCGATTTGGAAGAACTCGTCCCAGTCGAGGTCGTCCTCGCGCACTTTGTACGTCCCCGTCTCCTCGTCACGCTCAATGCGGGGTTCGTCGGGAATTTCCAATCCGTACTTCTTCGCTTTCGGGATGTAGGCGTTGAGGAAGGCGTTGCGGAGGTCGTCGTTCGTCATCGTCTTCAACCCGACTTCGGCGGAGAAGTCGTGATGGGTGCTCTTCTCGTTGGTCGGCCCGAAGAACTGGATGATGCGCGGCCACCACTCCTCGAAGGCCTCCTGCATGAGTTCCTGTTCCTTCTTCGACCCCATCGAGAGTTCGCGCATGATATCCTCGCCGTGTTTGACGTGGAAGCCCTCCTCGAAACACACCTTGTCCATGGCGTGCGCGTAGGGTTCCCAACTTGTGCGCTTCAGGGTCGCTTGTCGGCGCATCGCCGCGCCGTCAACGAAGAAGGCGATCATCGGCGTCTCCCACCAGTTTTCCATCTCGTAGTGGAAACAGTTCAGGAACTTCCCTTCGCCGTTCGCCAACTCGTCCAGCATCTGGTCGCGGGTCTTGATACCGAGCGATTCCGCGGCGCGATAGAGCAGTTGCCCGTGGCCGATTTCGTCCTGCACCTTCGCGCTGAACGCCAGTTTGCGGTCGAGGCTCGGCGCCTGACGAATGAACGGGCGTTCCAGATACGCCCCCATGATTTCGGAGTTCGCGTGGAACTGAATCATTCGGGTCGCCGCCTTGCGGTACTCCTCCGGCATGTCGTCCTTCGGACTGAACTGCCGGGGTCCGGCCCGCTCCTTGACGGTTGCTATGTCCATGGTCGATAGTTATGGAGCCCAACCCATACCGATTCGCCCGTCCATGTACGGGGTTTAAATATGTCGCACACATACAATCGCGACATGATAGACGAGTGCCTCGTCGTCGAATTCGCCGTAACGGGCGACGACTGCCCGTTGGCCGAGGCGTCACGCGAGACGGGGGTTCGTATCGACTGCCAACCGCCACAACATCGGGACGATGGCTACGCCCTGCTCCGGTTCAGCGCTCCCGCAGAAAACGACGGTCTCACCGACTTTCTCGACGAAGACGACCGAATCCGATACCTCCACGTCTCCACGACCGACGGCAGACAGAACTTCCGCTGTCTCTCGAAGCACGCGTGCGTCGTCCACGAACTGACCAACGTCGGGTTCATGGCCGAGTCGCTCCGCTACCGCGACGGCGATGCGAAGTTCACGGGTGCGGTCGTCGGTCACGACGTTCTCCAGGGCGTGCTCGAAGCCGCCGGTGAAACGGTCGGGATGCGACTGGAGCGCGTCCATCAACTCGGGTCCGAGGACGAGAACGTCGTCGCCCAGCAGTGGGACGTAACACCCGCACAGGAACGTGCTCTCCGAACCGCACTGGAATCGGGCTATTTCAGCGTCCCGCGAGGGGCGACCGCGAGCGACGTCGCCGACGAACTCGGCATCAGCAAGTCGGCGTTTTTAGAGCGTCTCCACCGCGCCGAGCGGTCGATGTTGGCACAGATATTCGCGTAGCTGTCGCGGGCGGAAACCCGACGCAAGGTTCTTGCTCCGGTGCCAGATATTCCTTCCCGTGTCCACGCCCGACGTCCCCTCTCGGCCGGAGATTATCCTCCTCGTCTTCGGCTATCTCTCCATCTCGCAAGCCCACGTCCTCCCGGATGGAGCGGCCGTTCTCGGCTATGCGACCGGGTTCCTCCTGTTCGTGTTGATTCCGTTATTAATTTTGGACGAGACTGACACCCGGTCGGAATCCAGTAGTTCGAAATAGCGTCCGTTCGATTTTCTCACATGGACCTCGTTACGGCACTCTCGGCGGATTCCGGGCTCCTCTGTGTCGTCGGAGCGGGTGGGAAGAAATCGACGCTGTACACGCTGGCGTCCCATCTCGACAGGGCCGTCGTCACGGCGACGGTTCGAATTCCGATTTTCGATGACCACGTTCGGAAAGTCGTCATCACTGACGCACCGGGGGAAACACTCCAGCGAGTCGAGGAATGGCCCGTTGGGGTCGTGCCGGAACGGGAGCGACCCGACCGCTATCGAGGATACGACACCGAGACGGTGGCGTCGCTTCGGAACCGGACCGACGCGCCGGTTCTCGTGAAGGCGGACGGCGCGCGGACACGGCTTCTGAAGGCACCGAACGACCGCGAACCGCAACTCCCGTCGAACGCCGACGTCGTCGTTCCGATTGCGAGCGCTCGCGTCGTCGGCAAGCCGCTGACCGAGGAGTTCGTCCATCGACCGGAGCAAGTGGCGTCGCTCACAGGGCGCGAAGCGGGGGAAGAACTCCGTGCGTCAGACGTGGCTACCGTGCTGGCGAGCGAGCGCGGCGGGATGAAGGACGTTCCCGAGGAGGCGACGGTCGTTCCGGTCGTGAACATGGTCGACGACGGGGAGTTGGAAGCCGTGGGACGGGACATCGCGGAGCAGGTGTTGGCGAGTGCGGACGTTTCTCGCGTCGTCCTCACGAGGATGACGGCGGACGAACCCGTGGTTGCGGTCGTCGAATGAGAGCACGAGTGGGTCGGGGTGCAGGAAACCCGTATGGCGAACAGACGGCACGGCCGGACGTGAAGCGGTGTGCCGTACTCCCGCGGGTCGCTTCACGGCGCTTCGTGGCGGATGGCGAGTGTGGCCGCGCGCTCGGATATAAACCTCAGGTTCCTTCGAGTCGGGTTTCGGCGTGTTCGAACTCCTCGCGCGTGTTGACGTTCTCGAAGGAGTCGAGCGAGCCGTGTTCCCGGAGTTCGTTCTCCTCGACCACGACGTATTCGAGTTCGAACAGCGGTTCGACGATTCGTCGCTCGCCGCGGGCGAGGGCGGCGGCGCACGCCTCGATCATGGGTTCCGGTCGGTACACGGCGTGCGTGGGTTGGAACCATCCGTCCCCGAGTCGAGGGACGGCGGCGTCGTAGCCGTCCGCTCGATTCAATAGGTACGAGACGATTGTCGGGTCCACGAAGGGCATGTCACAGGCGACGACGACGGCGTAGTCGTGGTCGCACGCCGCGAGTCCGGTACGGATTCCGGCCATCGGTCCGGTGTCGGGGTCGGTGTCGATGGCAAAGCGAACGGGAAGCGGATAGTCGCTCATGGCGTCGTCGATCGCCGCGCGTTGGTCTTCCCGACAGTTGACGACGAGTTGGTCGGCGACATCGACGAGTTGGTCGGCGACGCGGCGAATCATCGGCACTCCCGCGAGCGGAGCGACCGCTTTGTCCGATTCCCCGAATCGAGTCGAGCGACCTCCGGCGATGACGACACCTGCGGGCATGGTTTTTCGTACGTGGCGGGTGAGTAAGTTTCTGTGGCCGAGGGGATTTTCCCCATGCAATTCTTCGGTTCGAAACGAATGGCGTCTCCATCTACCGCTCGGCTTCTTCGAATCGACCTCTCGTCTCGCCGAGCCGAAAGCGAACCGGTCCCCGCGTCGTGGTCGCGGCGGTTCGTCGGCGGAAAGGGACTTGCGGCGCGATATCTCTACGACGAATTGGATGCGGGTATCGACCCGCTCGGACCCGAGAACGCCCTGCTGTTCATGCCCGGGCCATTGACGGGCACCGTCCCCGGCGAGTCGCGCTACGCCGTGGTCACGAAATCGCCGCTCACCGGCACGTTTCTGGATTCGTACTCCGGCGGGTCGTTTCCCGACCACCTCGCCGCCGCGTTGGGAAACCACGTCGGCGTGCTGTTCACGGGCGCGTCCGCCGACCCCATTTCCGTGCGAATCGAGAACGGGGACGCGACGGTCGAACCGACCGACGAACTGTGGGGTTCGACGGTGGAGGAAACGTGTAACGCGTTCGATCGACCGACGGCCTGCATCGGTCCCGCGGGGGAAAGGGAGGTTCGATACGCGACCGTCGCGTCCGACGGCGGGGACCACCACGCGGGTCGCGGCGGTGCCGGTGCCGTCATGGGGTCGAAGGGGATGAAAGCCGTCGTCGCGGTCGGCGAACCGGGGCGTGGCGAGGCGGAGTCGAACTACGGGAGCACCGACATCGGCCGGTGGCAGGCGTCGAGCGAAACGCTCGAAACGGTCGATTTCGCCAACGAGGTCGGCGTCCTCCCGACGAGAGGGTGGCAGGAAGGGTCCTTCGAGGGCGCGGACGAGATCGGCATCGAGAGCGCGCGCGAACGGGCCGTCGGGCGGGAGAACCCGGACGACGAGGTGGACGGTGGATTCCGCGTCGAGAGTAGCGAGGGCGAAACGGTTCCCCGTGGCGCAACCGCCATCTCGCTCGGGTCCGGGCTGGGTATCGACGATTTCGACGCGGTAGCGGTGCTCGGCGCGGCGTGCGACGACCTCGGTCTCGACCTCATCAGCGCGGGCAACGCCGTCGCGTGGACGATTCGCGCGGCGACGGAAGGCGTCCTTTCGCGCGATATCGAGTTCGGCGACGACGAGGCGGCGCGCGACCTCTTGGAGGAAATCGCGTATCGCTCGTCGGAACTCGGCGACGTACTCGCGGATGGAGTAGACGCGGCGGCGGCGCGGTACGGCGGTGAAACCCTCGTTCCGACGGTGAAGGCGATGGATTTGCCGACCTACGACCCCCGCGGCGCTCCCGCGATGGCGCTCGCATACGCAACCAGCGACCGTGGGGCCTGCCACCGCCGGGCGCGTCCCGTCCTCGAAGAGGTGTTCGCGGCCGGGTCGTGGACCGACGAGCGCCGCGCGGAAGCGGTCATCGGGGAGCAGGACTTGCGGTCGCTCCTCTGGAGCCTCGTCGTGGACGATTTCGCTGGCGAAGCGCTGTGGAACGAGGGTGGGGTCGAGTGGTTGCACGAGTCGGGAATCGGTCTGTCGGCGGACGAACTTCGGCGGGTCGGCGAGCGGGTCTGGACGCTGACTCGACTGTTCAACGTCCGCGAAGGGTTTGACCGGGAGGACGACGCGCTCCCGGCGATGCTCGCAGAACCGTTGCGGGGCGGCCCGAACGACGGGGCGCGACTCGACAGCGAGGAGTTCGAGCGGTTGCTGTCGGTCTACTACGAAAAACGCGGCTGGGACGAAACGGGGCGACCTACCCGCTCGCTACTCTCCCGGTTAGGACTCGGTTCTGTCGTGGACGACGAAACCCCCGTCGGGAAGGAGTAAGTCCTCGTTTCGCGCTCGGGGTGTGTTCCTCGATTCAGTCGTCGCCCGTCGTCTTCTCTCCGGGCCTTCCTTCGAGCGTTCCCGTCGGCGGTTCGACGGGGAGGGGGTCCTCGTCGGTGTCCGGGCCGAGCGGTTCGATTCGAACGCTCGTCACCTTGTACTCGGGGATGTAGGACGTCGGGTCGAGCGCGTGCTGGGTGAGTTCGTTGATGGCCCCGTGCGCGAAGTGCATCGGGATGAAGACGACGCCAGGGTCCGAGGTTTCCTCCACGTTGGCCTTCGTCACGATGTCCCCGCGTCGGGACGTGACGCGGACGTACTCGCCGTCCTTCACGCCGAGTCGGTCAGCCATCTCCGGGTGGATGGTGACGAAACTCTCGGGCACGTGGTCCATCAGCACCTCGACGCGGCGGGTCATGGTGCCGGTGTGCCAGTGATAGAGCACCCGGCCGGACGTGAGCATCAACGGATACTCCTCGTCCGGGAGTTCGACCGGGCCGCCGTAGTCCGCCGGAACGAACCGGGCCTTGCCGTCGTCGAAGTTGAACTCGTCCTCGTACAGGAACGGCGTTCCGGGGTCGTCCTCGTCCTCACAGGGCCACTGAAGTCCTTCCGGCGTGGATTCGAGACGGTCGTAAGTGACGCCGCCGTAAATCGGCACGAGGTCGTTGATTTCGTCCATTACGTCCGCCGGGCCGTCGTAGTCCCAGTCGAAGCCGAACCGACCGGCGAGGTCCGCGAGGATGTCCGAATCGGTTCGCGCCTCTCCCGGCGGTTCGACGGCGGGACGGACGCGCTGGACGCGCCGTTCCGTGTTCGTGAACGTTCCGGACTTCTCGGCGTTCGACGCCGCGGGGAGCACCACGTCGGCGAATTCGGCCGTCTCGGTGAGGAAGATGTCCTGTACGACGAGGAAGTCGAGTTCCTCGATGGCGTTCTCGGCCTCGCGGATGTCGGGTTCCGAGAGCACAGGGTTCTCGCCCATGATGAACATGCCTTTGATGTGGCCTTCCGTGATGGCCTCGTACTGTTCGGGCAATCGGAGACCGATTTCGTCCGGCGGTCTGACGTCCCACGCATCCTCGAACTTGTCGAGCACGTCGTCGTCCGAGAGGTCCTGATAGCCCGGCAGGGTGTGCGGTGCCGGACCCATGTCGCCGCCGCCGCCCTGCACGTTGTTCTGGCCGCGGAACGGAGACACACCGGCGCGCGGTTTCCCGAGGTTGCCCGTCACCAGCGCGAGGTTCGTCAACGCGATGACGTTCCGCGTTCCGTGTGCGTGCTGGGTCATCCCCATCGCCCAGCCGAAGATGCAGGTGTCGGCCTCGGCGATGGTTTCGGCCGCGTTCGTGAGTTCCTCCGGGGGAACGCCCGCGAGTTCTTCGACCTTCTCGGGCGTGAACGGCTGAACCTTCTCTTTCAGTTCGTCGAAGTGCTTGGTGCGCTCCTCGATGAACGCCTCGTCGTGGAGGTCGTTCTCGATAATGTATCGCACCATGCCATTTATCCACGCGATGTCCTCGCCGGGTTTGGTCTGCGTGTACTGGGTCGCGTGCTCGGCCAGACCGATTTTGCGGGGGTCGAAGACGAACAGGTCCGCGCCGTCATCGACGTTCTGCTTGATTCGCGTCGCCAGCACGGGATGGCTCCCCGTGGTGTTCGACCCGGTGATGAGATAGCAATCAGTCTTCCCGATGTCCTCGTTGATGCGGTTCGACATCGCGCCGTAGCCGAGCGTCTGCTGGAGTCCGGCCACGGTCGATGAGTGACAGAGCCGGGCGCAGTTGTCCACGTGCTTCGTGTGCAACACCTGGCGGGCGAACTTCTGGGCGAGGAAGTTCTCCTCGTTCGTACACTTCGAGGAGGAGGTGACGGCGATGGCGTCGTCGCCCGTCTCCTCGCGTATCTTCGACAACCCTTCGTACACCTTGTCGAGGGCTTCCTCCCACGTCGCCTCGCGGAACTCGTCGCCTTCGCGGATGAGCGGCGTGGTCAGGCGGTTCGGGCTGTTCACGAAGTCGTAACCGAACTTGCCCTTCACGCACGTCGAGAAGTCGTTCGCGGGCGTCGCGTCCTCGTCCGCCGGTCGGACGCCGAGCACTTCGCCGTCCTTGCCGTACAGGTCGAACCGACAGCCGACGGCGCAGTAGTTACAGGTCGTTTCGGCTTTCGTCACGCCGGAGAGGCGCGGGCCGCTGACGAGTTCGGCGACGTCGAACATATGCCCGATGTTCAGCGTCTCGGAGGCGGATTTCTCGGCGACGTGTTCGGCCTCTTCGAGCAGTTCGTCCTTCACGCGCTCGCCGGTTTCCCGCGCTTTCCCCTTCGCCTTCGCCATGAACCGCTCGACGCCGGAGAGTTCTTCCTCGTCGCGCTCGCCGGGGACGTTCCGGTTCGGAGCGGTGGACGTATCGGACGTTTCGGCGTGGTCCACCTCGATGGTCTTCCCGATGGAGTTCTTCTGGTTGAATCCGGGGAGCGGGATGGTCGCCGAGTCG
>NZ_MEIH01000042.1:0-1996 GCF_001723155.1 Haladaptatus sp. W1 | reverse complement strand
TCGCTCAGTCAATCTTGACTGGGAATACGTGCATCCAGAAGCGTAGATCGTGATGGAATTGAAGCTCTGATCTGAGCTACTCAAATCCAGTCAAACCATTCAATCGCAGAAATGAAGATTGCAACTATCGACGGGATGAACAGTAGCCAAAGTATATTCTGTTTTATTAGTCCGGTGGCTGACACTACTAGAGCTATAAGGATTAGAAGGAAGAGATACTCAAACCGCCAGTAACGATACTGAACACAGCCTCTAGTCCTGACGGCGATTTATCACTTATAGTGGCGGGTTCTGTGCTCATCTTATGCGGAGTACAACCGAGGGGCATATTATAGTACCGATTCTCATGGTTACTATATAAAGAAGCAAAAACCTCATACAGGTGTCTATAGAATAAAGACCAAGAATGGCCATTACTACACGTCAATTTGACCTTTATGACTTCTTCAGTGTGTTACTTCCAGGAGTTCTCTTCCTTTCGGGACTATATTTTTTCCTACCTCAAGATGAGCCGGCTGGTTTAGTCACTTTATTACTCCCTCTCTTAACAGGAGGTTACATTGCAGGGCGATTTTTGCATGTAGTCGCTGTAAAGTTAGAATCTCAGTTCCTCACCGAGGTTTCCCATAGGGAGAAGCTTCAGGAGGAGTTACTAGCAATGAACGCCACAGGTAAAGCCCCAGGATTATTTGATAGACATACACTCGAGAAATTTTGTGGTGAATGTGAGCGTTCGTTAGAATTGAATTACTGCCTACCGCCAAAAAAGAACGATGTTCAAGAGTCAATAAGGGAACAAACTGAAGAAATCAATGAAAAGGAATTGACGAAGAGGGTTGAAAGAGAAATAGAGAACCGAATAAAGACAATATCAGTACATCACAAAGCCGGTTAGTTGAGACGTCTGCTTGCAGAAGGTGTGTCTAAAACCAAGCAAGCAGACAATGAAATCCACGAGGACCAGGTCCTTAACTTCCTCGTCAACTCTCTTGACGAGGAAGTTGCTCTCTCCTTCGCTGAAAACGCCAAACTCGACGCTGAAGGCATTTACGAGGTCCTCGTCGGCGCGTGCGCCGACGGGACCTCGGTCTCTACGCTCTGTGAGAACAGCAAAGATGCGCCTCACGAAAATTCAGTTCTCTACCATCTTCGCACCAAGTTCGACCTTGAGACGCTCGAACAAGTTGGCAACATACTCCTCCAGAAGGACGTTCTCGATGTACTCCCCGAGCAGGTGGAGGTCGTCGCTGACCTCCACCTGCGGCCCTATTATGGCGACGAAGACGACACGGACGGTCTCTATCACTCGCAAGCGAAGCGTGGAACCACCGCGTTCCACGCCTACGCCACACTCTACGCGCGTGTGAAGAACAAACGCTACACACTGGCGGTGCGCCGTCTTACCGACGGCGACACCGCCAGCGGCGTCCTCGCAGAGTTTCTTGGCATCCTTGACGGCCTTGACCTCGGTGTCAAGGCCGTCTACCTTGACCGCGAATTCTACGATAGTAAGTGTTTGACGCTGCTTCAGGCACACAACCACGCCTACGTTATGCCGATCGTCCGTTGGGGACGGACGATCAAGCAAGAACTCTCGGAAGGCTGGAGTCGCGTGATTCAACACAGTCTGACGGCGAAACTCGACGGTCACAGCTGGACCGTCGAGTTTCCCGTCTACATCGACTGCACCTACCAGAACGGGCGGTACGATGAACACGGGGTGGCGCGTCACGGCTACGCCGCTGACGCGCCGTTCATCGACACGCCACGAGACGCTCGATACCACTACGCGAAACGCTTCGGTATCGAGGCCAGCTATCGACTCTCCGAGCAAAGTATTGCGACGACCTCAACACAGAATCCGGTCGTACGGCTGTTGTACGTGGTGGTGAGCTTGCTGTTACAGAACGTCTGGCGGTTTCTACATTGGGAGTACGTGGCGACGCCCCGCCGTGGGGGGCGTCGCCTCTGGCAATGGTCGTTCAAGGAGTTCATC
>NZ_MEIH01000041.1:0-2456 GCF_001723155.1 Haladaptatus sp. W1 | reverse complement strand
CCTGCTCAAGACGGTCGAACTCGCCCGCGGCGAAACCACCTTCGAGGAGGAGACCCGCGTCAAACCGGTCGGCGTGTTCGTCGGTGAGGACTGGCTCGTCACCCTCTCGGAGTACGACATCGACGCCGTTTCGCGCATCTGGCGCGCCGCGCTCGACGGCGACCGGCGAATCGTCGGCCGCGGGCCGGACTTCACGGCGTACCGCGTCTGTGACGGCATCGTGGACGGCTACTTCGCGGCGCTCGACCAGATAGAGGAACAGATAGAGGCCGTCGAGGAGGCCGTCATCAGCGACACGAGCATCGAGACGCTGGAGTCGATAAACGGCGTCCGGCGGGAACTGCTCGCGTTCCGAAAACTCGCGTGGCCGACCCGCGAGGCGGTGGGACTCTGGACGAGGGGTGTCAGACGCGCGTTTGGTGGTGACACAAAACAGATTACTCGTCGATGTCGATGCTGTCGAATCGGCTATCACGGAGCACGGATTTCAACACGATATCGGTGTCCTGCACGAGTCGATGTTCGAGGTAGCTCCCCTGTCCGCGGCCGCCGCCGGTTCGCGTCGATTCCACGACGCCGAGGAACGCCTGTTCCTTGAGGAGTTCGTAGACGCGGTGTTCGCTCAGCACGTTCGCATCCAGTTGCTTGCAGATCTGCTGATAGCGGGTGAAAATTTCGCTCGTCGAGAACTCCGAGCCGCGGTTTTCCTTCGTCCGGAGTGCGAGCGCGTAGAGGATGAACTTCACCTGCGTCGTCGACCCCCGGAGCAGTTCCTCGAAGCGGTCCACCTCGGCCCACTCCTGTGCGTCGCGGATGTGTTCCTCGGTGACGAGTTCGTCGCCTTGCCGTTCCGCGAGCTCCCCGGCGTGGCGGAGGATTTCGATTGCCTTTCGCGCGTCACCGTGTTCCTGTGCGGCGAACGCGGCGGTCAGCGGAATGACGTCGCCAGTCAGGACCCCTTCCTTGAACGCGTCGCGCCGGTGTTCCATGATATCCCGCAGTTGGTTCGCGTCGTACGGCTGGAACACGAACTCCTCCTCCCGAAGGCTGCTCTTGACCCGCTCGTTGAGCCGGTCGCGGTACTCTATCTTGTTGCTGATGGCGACGATACCGAGGTGGCAATCGGCCTTCCCCGACTCGCGCGCGCGAGAGAGTTGCATCAGTACGTCGTCGGATTCGAGTCGGTCAACCTCGTCCAGGATTATGATCACGGCGTCGTAACAGCGGTCGAGAACCTCCCAGAGGTAATCGTAGTACTCCCCGCTTCCGATACCCGTCCGAGGAATGGAAATCCCCGTCTTGTCCTCGTCGTTCAGCGTCCGGGTGATAGACCGAGCGACCCTGGTGTGGGTGTTGTGCTGTGCGCAGTCTACGTACACGGTACCGACGTCGACGTCCTGTGCACCGGCAGCCTGTCGTGCGCGCTCGGTCACGTGCCGTGTGACGAGGGATTTTCCGGTTCCGGTCTTGCCGTATATCATGACGTTGTTCGGCGGGTCGGAACGGACGATGGGTCGGAGTTCGGCCGCGACGGACTCGATCTCGGAATCACGCCCGACGATGCGCGTACTCTGGGGGACGTGGCCGACTTTCAGCAACTCCTTTCGTTCGAACACCTGTGTCGTGGTTCCGTCGTCCACGTTGAACAGGGGGTCGCTCGCCGGGTCGTCCGTGGTATCGAAATCGGAGAGCCGGGGAGGTTCATCGGACATACGACAGCCAGCGTGCGCTCAGTATAAATAACTAGGCCTTCCCCCCACACAACGTGTCGAGTGTATATCGACCGAATATGCGAGAGAAGAGGCGTAATTCGTCGGTGTCATATTCACATCACCAAGACCCGAGAAAGAGTGAAAAAGAATCGAAAGGGGGGAAGAGAGGGTGAAAAGAGGGCGGGAAGAAGATGGAAAGAGGAGGGAAGAGGATAGGGAGAAGATGAGAAATAGAAGTGGATGAGAAGAGAACGGGAAGGGTAGAAACGACGAACAGGGTGGATACGACGAACCGGAAAGTCGAAGCCTGCTCGTCGAACAGACGCCCGGTCCAGAGTGAAAACACGAACGATGAGAACAGTCGAGATGAAATGAGAGCAAGACGGGAGAGGAGAACAAGATGGGAGAGCAAAAAAGCGAAGATGGGGAAGCAAAACGGACGTGTGGAAAAACCGTCAGGGAAGTAGAACGGAGCAGTAACGTGTTGTGTTTGTGTGATGTTGGACACCCCTCGTCCAGAGTGTAACGGTGGCAAAATCAGGAGTCTTTGAAAGAGGTATTCCTGAAAGTCGGAAGTGAGTCTCGATGATAAAGACCGACTAGACGAAAGTTGAAAATAATGGACGAGAAAACGCGTTACTGGGCGAAAGAAGGTACGTTTCGTCTGGAGGTTAGCGTCGATTTGTCGGAAGCAAGAAAGGGTGACACACACCCCTCGTCCAGAGTGTAACGGGAAGATGGTGG
>NZ_MEIH01000040.1:0-8921 GCF_001723155.1 Haladaptatus sp. W1 | reverse complement strand
AGCTGTCCACGAAGCCGGGGAGCACCGCGTTCATGCGGATACCGTCCGCGGCGTAGCGGTCGGCGTACAGTTTCGTGAAACTGCCGAGTCCGGCGCGGAGGACGGAAGAGACCGGGAACTCGTGGCTCGGTTCGAACGCCGAGAAGGTGGAGATGTTGACGATGGAACCCTGCCCTCGCTCCTGCATGACCGGCGTGACGAGCCTCGCGGTTCGAACCGCGTTCAGGAGCACGAGGTCGAGTCCGGCGTGCCACTCCTCGTCGGAGATGTCGAGCAGGTCGCCCGTCGCGGGGTGGCCGGTGTTGTTCACGAGCGCGTCGATGCGTCCGTATCGCTCCGTCGCCGCCTCGACCAGCGCGGCGAGGTCGTCGGTGTCCGTCACGGAGCCTTCGAACCCGACGCCGCCGAGGTCCTCGGCGACGTCGACCGCGGCACCGGATTTCGAGAGCAGGACGGGCGTGTAGCCGTCGTCGGCGAGTCGTCGTGCGCACGCTTCGCCGATGCCGCGCCCGGCGGCGGTCACGATTGCCACTTTTTCGGAGGTCATAGTCGATACTCACCGGCGACGGATTTGTGCGTTGGGGAAGCGGTTTAAAAAGAAGCGTTGCGAGAACCGTTAGAGGGAGACGTTCGAGAGGTCGGCTTCCAGTTCGTCCACGTAGTCGTTGAACGCCTCGACGAACCCGCGGAAGTCGTCGGCGAGTTCGCGCACGTCGGGTGCTGACGGCGGTTCGTACTGCGAGACGAGATACGTGCCGCCCTGTCCGCCGACGCGGAGGTAGGACGCCCTGCTCTCCTCGCGTTTCAGCTCCCAGCGCTTGCCGTTGACCCTGGCCGTGAACGTGCCGTAATCGACCCCATCGTAGCGGTGCAGTTCGCCCGCCATCACGTCCGACACCTCCCGAATCCGGCCGACGACGCGGTTTCGCTCGGAGACGACGGTATCGGTCGATTCGACCGCCGGGAAGTCCGTCGATACGTCGTCCAGAACGCCCTCCTTCGATTCGACGTGTGCGTTGTACGCCGCGACGAACGCGTCGTAATCCCGCATCGCCGCCGCGAGGTCGTCCGAGTCCGGCGGTTGCTTGGCGGAGACGACGTACGTCTCGCCGCCCGCCTTCCCCTCGAAGCGAAGGTACTGGATGTTCCCGGCCTCGTACTTGAGCGTCCACCCCCCGGCGTTCGTGTTGAACGTCTCCTGTCCGTAATCACCGCCCTGCAACAGCGCGAGTTCGCGCGCGATGGTCCCCGCGTGGTCCGTGACCGCCGCGACAACTTCGTCCCGCTTCCCGGCGATGTCCTCGGTTTCGGCGACCTCGAAGTCGATTCCCTCGGTCATGTTGGTAGGGTTAGGGATGGAGCAGGGTTAACCGTGGTGACTCGGTTGCGCAAAATCGAGAGCATCCGCTCGACGGTTTGAGAATGCGGGAAAGGTAGTGGGCCGGCGCGAATTCGAATCGCGGTTACGGCCACCCGAAGGCCGAAGGATACCAGGCTACCCCACCGGCCCGCGATTGAAAGATGGAGACACCTCCCTTTAACGGTTGCGAAACGGGGGCGTCAATACTCGGTGTAGCCGCCCGTATCGAGGTAGTTGTGAGCAACCGTCATCGCGTGGTTGCCGTGGAGGAGCGCCGGGCCGAGTCGAACCCGCTCGTCGGACGCCTCGGCCAGCAGGTCGGCCTCCTCGTCCGTGAAGTCGCCGTGGTCGGAGAGGACGAACAGCGGGTCTTCCGGTGGTTCGAGGTCCACCACGGGGGTTCCGTCCTCGTGGAGTTCGACCACGGTCGCCCGCCGACTCGCCTCGTCGAGGATAGTCTCAAAGTCGCGCTTCGAGACGAAGACGCCGGGCGTGCTTTCGGCCTCCATGTGGCCGATGGCTTCGGATTTCGCCTCCAGTGCTTTGCGGATGAGCGCCGCGGTGCTTCGCTCGTCCGGGTTGAGACGGCGGAGTTCGCTCCCCTCGAACCGAATCGTCAGTTCGTCCTGCATGACCAGAAAGAGGCGCACGTCGCTTCGGAAATTGTGCGAGAGGAAGAAGGCGCTGTTGACGCACCGACAGAGGGCGTCGAGTCGCCCCGCCGCACCCGCCAAGTCGTCCAGCGAGAAGTCGGGTGTCGTCGGCGCGTCGTGACCGAGAACGATGAACTGTCGCATACTCCCACTCGTTTCGGGGTGCGTAAGTCGCTTCTGAACGTCGGCGGACGAAATCGCGCGTTTGGTGAAAGTAACCTTATTCGCCTTCGCCGAAGTGCTCGTAGGCCCAGCCGCCCGTGGCGCTGAGGCGTTTCATGTACGCGATGAAAAAGAGGAGGATGACGTCGCTCCACGAGAGCGACGCGACGTCGGTGACGTTCTTGTAGAATCGAATCGGATGGGGCGGAAGGTAGTTTCGCGGGTTGAGAACGCTCGGCTTCTGTACCCGACTGGGGTGATAGCGCTGCATCTGCGCTCGGCCGCGGCCGTGACGGAAGTGCTTTTTCAGGAGCGCGGGGAGCGACGAACGGGCGGGGTGATACATCGTTATCGCGGGCTGGTAGTGCTGGTCGAACCCGGCGTCGTACACCCGGTTGCCGAACTCCTGGTCCTCGCCGGAGAACAGTCGGTCGTCGAAGTTCCCCACCTCGTCGAACACCTCGCTACGGACGAAGAGACAACCGGTTCCCGAGAAGTGCTGTTCCTCGATGTACTTCTGGATGGGAAAGCCGAATATCTGGTTGTACGTCGCGGTGAGGGTGTCCTTGTCCTCTTCGACGTATATCTCGACGTTACACCCCATGTAGCTCCAGTCGTTGGATTTCATCGACTGAACCGCGTGTTCGAGCCACGTCTCCTCGACGGTCATGTCGGCGTCGATGAACCCCAGAATCGTGCCGTTCGCCTCGGCGACCCCCTTGTTCCGGGCGGCGGCGGGACCCTGTATCTCGTCCTCGACCAACAGCCGAACGCGGTCGGGATACTCCTCGCAGTAGGTTCCGATGACGTCCCGCGTCTCGTCGGTCGAACCGTTGTCCACGGCCAACACTTCGTAGTCCGTCTCCGGATACGTCTGGTCGAGAACGGAGTCGAGAGTCATCCGAATGCCCCGTGGGTCGTTGTAGACAGGAATGATAACGGAGACAGACGGCGGCTCGGAAGGCATATCGTCACACTGCGTCACCACGCATATAGCCCCTTCGATTCCTCGTACTCCGAACGTACACGCCTTGACAAATGTGTTTGCAACACTCTTGCCCTTGAGAGAACGTTCATCGTGATGGATTTATATCAGTCTAGAAGTATTGGCGGGGTGTGACACGACGACGGGTTCGGGTTCGAGACGTCCGGTATCCGCCCGCTCGAATCGGAAACCGGTTTACCGCGTGACTCCCACGGGTGAGACATGGACGTACTTTCGGCGGCGCGGCGGGTCATCGCGGAGGACCCGGTGTGCGACGCCTGTCTGGGTCGGCAGTTCGCGGACCGGAGTTTCGGGTTGACGAACGACGAACGGGGGCGCTCCCTCCGGGTCACGGTCGCCTTGGCGGACGACGAGGATTTCGAGGCCCCCGACGAGGAGTGTTGGGTCTGTGAGGGCCTCACCGACGAGTACGACGACTACGCCGAACAGGTCGCCGAGGCGCTTTCGGACGTCGGATTCGAGACGTACCAAGTCGGTACGCGGGCACCGCCGCTGGTCGAGGAGAACGAGCGCCTGCTCCGCGAGTTGGCCGAACTTCCCGAGGACACGGGCGAACTCTTCAAGTCGGAGTTCAACCGCGAGGTCGGCAAACGCGTCGGACGGCTCACCGACACGGAAGTCGATTTCAAGCGACCGGACGTGCTCGCGCTGCTCAACCTCGAACGCGGCGACGTGGACGTGCAGGTGAACCCGGCGTTCGTCTTCGGGCGCTACCGCAAACTGGAGCGGGACATCCCCCAGACGAAGTGGCCCTGCCGGGAGTGCGGCGGGTCGGGCAAGCAACTCGCCGAGGGCGGCGGCGAGGAGCCGTGTGACTACTGCGGCGGCAGCGGCTTCCTCTACGACGAGAGCGTCGAACAGCTCACGACGCCGCCGGTCCTCGACGCGATGGAAGGGACGGAAGCCATCTTCCACGGCGCTGGCCGGGAGGACGTGGACGCGCTGATGCTCGGGACGGGTCGCCCGTTCGCCATCGAGGTGAAAAAACCGCGGCGACGGAACCCGGACACGGACGAACTCGAACGCGAAATCAACGAGTTCGCGGACGGAAAGGCCGAAGTCGAGGGGCTTCGCCTCGCCACGCACGACATGGTGGAGCGCGTGAAGGAACTCGACGCCAGCAAGACCTACCGCGCGCAGGTCGAGTTCGACGACCCCGTTACGGAGTCGGCCCTCGCGGAGACGATGGCGGAACTCGACGGCGCGACCGTGGAACAGTTCACCCCGAACCGGGTGGACCACCGCCGCGCCAGCCTCACCCGCGTCCGCGAGGTGTACGACATCGACGGCCATCTCGACGACGAGCGCCACGGCGAAGTCGAGATTCACGGACAGGGCGGCCTGTACATCAAGGAACTCGTCAGCGGCGACGAGGGACGAACCGAACCGAGTTTGGCCGGTCTGCTCGGCGTCGGCGCGAACGTGACCGCGCTGGACGTCGTTGCGGTGGAAGGCGAGGACGAACCCTTCGACCACGACGATTTCTTGCTGGAGTAACGCCGTACGTCTGCGATTCCGGCGACCGAATTTTTCATCCGCGACCCACCAAACCAATAGAATTAACTCGTCCAAGACATATCCCTCGGACGAAGCAGACGGGGTTCCGCCGAAAGGCCAGTGTTAGGGCACTGACCTCGTGTGCTTCGACTGCATCGAAGCATGTCCGACAACGAACCTTCTTCGGAAAAGCGTATCGCCATCAAACAGGTCGGCCTCCGGTTCCGCGGCATCGACGCCGACGACGTTGACAAGGAGCTTCTCGGCTCGATTCACGCCGTGCTCGACGAGCAGGAACTGCCCGTGAGCAGCATCTCCGTCGAACCGCGAAAGCCGTTCGTTCCGCGACAGTCGGGACCGCATCGGCCCTGAACGGGAGCCGAACCGCATTTTTTGTCGCTCGTTCCGCACCGTCGGCGCGGCCGTTTCACGACGTTCCGACCCCGAGTAGTAACGACCATGTGACCCGACGACGAGCATCCGAGCGTGTTCGGGGTAGACGAAGCGGGACGCGGGCCGGTGTTGGGGTCGATGTTCGCCGCGGCGGTGGCCATCGACGACCCCGACGACCTGCCGGACGGCATCGACGACTCGAAGAACCTCTCGCCGGAGCGCCGGGAAGAGTTGGCCGCGGCGCTCCGGGCAGACGAGGCCGTCGCGGTCGGCGTCGCGGAAATCACGACGACGCGAATCGACGACCCGGAGACGGACATGAACACGCTGACCGTCGCGGCCCACGGGGAGGCCATCTCCCGAATCGTCTCCGGCGGCGAGCGGGGCATCGTGGACGCCTGTGACACGAGCGAATCGCGGTTCGCACGGCGGGTCGCGGCGGCAGTCAGTCCCGAGATTACGGTCGAGGCGGAGCACGGGGCGGACGAAACCCACGCCATCGTCGGCGCGGCGAGCATCGTCGCCAAGGTCGAGCGGGACGCCCACGTCGCCCGACTTGCCGAACAACACGGCGGGGTCGGCAGCGGCTATCCGAGCGACCCAAACACCCGCGAGTTCCTCCGCGAGTACGTCGAAGCGCACGGCGAACTCCCGGCGTGTGCCCGTGCGTCGTGGCAGACCAGCAAGGACGCGCTGGCCGCCCGCGAGCAGGCGGGGCTCGACCAGTTCTGACCTATTTTCCGAGGGCCGTCGACACCGCCCGTCGCAACGGTTTCGCTCCCGACGGCGCGAACTCCGAGACGAGGTTCGAAACGTCGCGCCGGAACGGGTCCGGGTCGTCCGTCGAGAGGTAGTCGAAGTTGGGGTCGGTGAGCAGCGAGCGAAGGACGCGAGCGACTTCCAGCGGGACCGACGGGCGCTCGACGTGTTCGTAGTCGTCGCGGAGGAGGCTGACGAGGTAGACGAGTTCTCCCCGGAGGATGTGACTGCCCGTGCCGACCGTGTAGCCGTAGTCGGGGTTTCGAACGCCGTTCGCCAGTTGGTAGTAACGGTACGGGAAGTCCACGCCCGCGTGCACCGCGAGTTGGAGTGACCCCCAGAAGCGCGGATTCACTTCGAGCAGTTTGAACCGCTGGTCGCGCGGGTCGCGCCGGAACTCGACCATGGCCGGGCCGTGCCAGTCGAGCGCCGACAGGAGCCGGACGCCGTGCTCGCGGAGCTTCTGCTTCGACACGGATTCGCGGAAGACGCTCGCCCCGCCGGAGTAGGTGTAGCTTCGAATCCGCCGGTGCTGGAACGTGACGACCGGTTCGCCGTGGTCGAACAGGGCGAAAAAGCCGTACTCGGTCCCGTCCGGGATGCACTCCTGTGCGATGGGGACGTGTCCCATCTCGTCGGCGATGCGGTCCGCGTCGGGTTCCTCGGAGAGGAAGCGCACGCCGGGGTACGCGGTTTTGCCGTCCTCCACGCACACCGTGTAGCGGGATTTGACGACCGTCTCGTCGTCCCAGTCGTCCCACTCCGTGAGCAGGGCCGTTTTCGGGGTGGGAACGCCGACTTCCTTCGCCCGTCGGAACAGCCGACTTCGGTCGCGGGCGGACGCCATCGTCTCGGCGTCGGGCCACGGCGTTGCGACGTGTTCGGCGAACGCCGCCCGGTTCTCGGAGAGGACGTAGCTCTCGGGTTCCCGGAGCGGGACGATGGTCTCCACGTCCGGGCGCTCGGCGAGCGAGAGCAGGCCGTCCCGGTAGCCGTCGAGGTCTTCGTTTGGCGCGGGGAGGGAGGCGCGCTCGGTGACGTATTTCGACGCGAACGAGGGGGAGTCGGGGGATTCGCCCGCCGCAATGACCGGAATCCGCTTGCGGCCGAGCGACCGGATGCACGCGAGGCTGCTGCCCGCCGCGATGGCCGGGACGACGACGCTCATTCGTCCTCCACCGCGAACAGGAACGCGTCCACCGCGTCCGTGACTTCGCCGTACACGCGGCGGAAGGTGTCCTCGTCGGCGTCGTACGGGTCCTCGATTTCGTACTCCGGGGACGCGTCGAACGACCTGACGAAACACGCCTTCCCCAGCGAATCGGGATGGTTTCGCTTCAGGTACCAGTAGTTCCACGCGTCCATCAGCAACACGAGGTCGCTCTCCCGGAGGAGGCCCTCGTCCACGCACTGCGAGCGATGGTCGGTCAAATCCACGCCGAACTCCGACGCGACGGTCACGGCGGCGTCGGGACTCGACCGCCCTTCCTTTTCGATGAACCCGGCGGAGCGAACGGCGGAACAGTCGTACTCCGTCTCCTGCAGGCGTTCTCGGAGATAGCGCTCGGCCATGGGGCTTCGGCAGATGTTTCCGAGACAGAGGAAGAGGACCGCGGGGTCGGGCGGAAGCGTTCGCACAGTGTCGGCCGTGTCCCTGGGTTGTGCGTCCGGCCGTAACCGTAGCCGCTCCATCTCCACGGCGAGCCGTCGTTTGCCGTGCTGGAGGTGTTCTAACATCGTCCCCGGTTCGACGCTCTTGCTGTTATAATTGAACCATCGTTTCGGGAGTAGACAGCACCTACAACGGGAACAGGACGCGATTACGACTAACGCGACGATAACTCGCACAAAAAAGACCGGCACTGACGACCGAGTTCGTCAGCAGAAGGAGTCACAGCCTTCGTGGATACAGCACCCGCTCGTCGTCGTGACGCAGTTTCCGGCCTTGTAGCCGGTGATAGAGCAGTCGAGGAGCTGACAACACTGGACTTCGGTCTGGTAACAGCCGCAGACACTGTTCTCCGTACAACCGCAGTCGTCCGATGGATTGTGGTTACAGTCGCCGTACCAGCTCGTATCGCAGTTTCGCTGGACGGTCACGCCATCGTCGTTCGTCGTGATGACCTTGGTCGGCTCGTCGTCGGCGTCGGGTTCGACCAGCGCGAAGCTGCGGTCAACGTGAGGTTCGACCATGATGCGCAGTCTGCGGTCCGAGAGGCGCTTGATAATCTGGACCTGCGCCGTCGCCGTCCCCTTGTGGTCGTAGGAGAGCACGATGACGCCGTTGTCGACCCTGCTGCTGTCTTGATGGGGAAGTACTTCGTCGATGCCGAGCGATTCCACGCTCGCATCCTCCAGCAGTCCGCGGTCCGAAAGCGCACGCAACAGCTCCCCACCGGTCGCTCGAACCGCCTTGCGGGCGACTGCCGGTGATTCGTGTTCCTTTGCGATCGAATTGAGCCGCTCCTTGGTCGGCGTCAGGTCGGGCTCCGCCGACGTGACGTTCGAAATCAGCGGCAGGACAGCGAGCGATGCGGCGAGTCCCCCCGATGAACGGAGGAATCCACGTCGCTTCGTCTCCGTCTCGCGCGCCGATTCGTGAACGTCTCGGAGCACATCGCTTCGTCTGATATCGTCGTCGGAATCTCGTTGCATCGCAACTCCAGATGGATACTGCACCGATATAAATTCATAGCCTAGATATTTTTATTTTAGTATTTTTCTAGTTATTATATATTCCGAGTTGTATCAACCGCTCGCCGACGTAGCGCTCGATTCTAGCGAAGGTACCGTCCAGAAATCCCGGATGAGTTCGAAGAAAGAATAGCGACCGATTCGATAGCCGACGGTTATTTGTCCGTCAGCAGGTAGCGGAGGATGTCACCGTAGGCCGGTCGGGTGACTAGTACACCGATGAGCACGCCGAGGATGGTGATGATGGCGAACCCTTGCAGGTCGCCGAGTCCGAGCACCGCCAACGGACTCATGGCGATGATGGTCGTCGCGGCGGCGGCCCCGATGACCCAGAACGCCTTGCGGAAGCGCGACTGGAAGACGCGCGAGGAGTTGACGTCCCCTTCGCTCATCACCT
>NZ_MEIH01000039.1:0-3043 GCF_001723155.1 Haladaptatus sp. W1 | reverse complement strand
GAATGCTCGACAGTGCCGCCGTAACGGCCTCGCTGTATGTCTTGACGCCCGGTTCAGTCGGGTCATCGCCGCCCCAGACATCTCGGATGACCGTCATCGAATCGATGCGCACTTCCAGCCTGCGTGGCTCGTAGCGAACCAACAGTTCGGAGAGTCCGAGTTGGAGGGCGATGTACTCGGCGGTGTTGTTCCCCGTCTTGGAGCCAACGGGTCGGCCGAGACGGGCGAGCTCCTCCCCGGCAGCATCCATGATGACGGCACCCGCACCTGCGGGGCCGGGGTTGCCGCGTGAACTACCGTCAACGTAGAGGATGAGTGTGTCGCTCGTCGGCTCGGGGGCGGATGGCCGGGCGAGACCCGACGCCAGCAAGCTTTCGAGCGCGCGACGCAACTCGGACGGGGTGGTTGCGGGGTCGAATAGACCGCCATAGCCGGGGACAGCGTCGTTGATGGCGTCGGTGGCTGCCGCCATCTCGTAGCCGACGCCTGCGAGTACCCCGTCGACGAGCGTGGCGAGCGGCGAGAGATGTTCGGCCGGGAGGCGATTGTCGGTCACGGTACTTTCCCCTTCGAACGTCGGTTCCGGGCCCTCATATTCTCGTTCTCTGATGATCTCGTTGGCCGGTCTCACACTGCATATAGGTTCTCGGTGGTCAAGCGAGGCGTTCTTGCCGATGGGCCAGTCCAAATCGTCGTCCAGTCCGAGTTCCTCGATGAGGTCGGATGGTCTGTTCGGACGCGGAGAGGTGGTGATAGAACTTCTCGATGCGGTCCCCGTTCGTCTCGTAGGTCGCGGCGAGTCCCCCGAGGTCGTCGCTCGCTTCGAATACTTGCACGTCGTAGCCGTGCTGTTGGAGGCGGTAGGCGGCGGCCAATCCGGCGATTCCCCCGCCGACGATACCTATCATAAAAGACGGGTTCGTTGTCGCATGGAATACGTCTTACGACCCCGCAATCCGGGAGGTTTCGTTTTTCGGACGGGTCTCTAACGAGGGAATTCCGTGCATGAACGCTGAAGAAGGATCGCCGTGGGCGCGTTCGCTACTGCTGTTATCCCGCGGTTCGAGCGCCTCTCGAACTCTCGTACTGATGCACAACGTATTTGGTACTGTCACATCCTCCAGTATACAATGTCACCCGATACACCCGCGTCCCCTTCCTCCCGTTCGTTCGGCCCACTCCTCGTCCTCCGGCGGTCCCTCGGTCGGCAGCCCTCGACCTTCGACTGCTGGGTGTCGCGTTTCGACTTCGCCTCCTGCAGTTCCTCCTTCAACTCGGCGCGTTCGTCCTTGAGTTCGGTCAGTTCCTCTTCGAGTTCCGATACCGCCTCGCGCTTTTCTTCGAGGATTTCCTCTCGCTCCTCGATGTCCGATTCGAGTTCCGAAATCAGCTCTTCCTGCTCGGCTTTTCGGTTCTGTGCGGATTCCACCTCGTCGTGGAGGTCGTCGATGGCGTCCTCGGCGTACTGCTTTTCGAGTTGCAGTTCGTTGAGTTTGCCGTCGAGCGAATCCATTCGGTCCGAAAGCGCGTCGATTTCTTCGTTCACCTCGTCGGCCTCGCTCGTCAGCTCGGGAATCTTCGAATCCGCGAGTTCGCTTTCGAGGTCCGCGATGTCCTCCTCGATGGACGCAATGGTTTCGTCGTGGGCCGACACCTCGGCGTCGAGTTCCTCCATCCGCTCGGTGACCGACTCGCGTTCGTCCTGTAGCTCCTCGATTTCGTCCTGTAGCGACCTGATGCGCTCCTCGATGGATTCGAGTTCGGACTCCTTCCGTTCGATGTCGTTCTCGATGCTTCGAACTTGGTCCGTCGCATCGGTCTGCCGGTCGCGGGCGTCGTCCAACCGCTCTTCGACGCCGTTGATGGACTGTCGAATCGACTGGCGCTCGTCCTCCAACTCGTTTATCTGGCGCGCCACGCGCTCGATTTTTCCCTTGCCGGAGGCAGAAAACGAGTAGCGCGACCCACTGGTCGAACCGCCGGTCATCGCCCCGCTCTTCTCCACGAGTTCGCCCGAGAGCGTCACGAGGCGGAAGTCGCCCATCAACTCGCGGGCCGTCTCCATGTCCTCCACGACGAGCGTGTCGCCGACGACGTAGGAGAAAACCGAGGCGTACTCCGAATCGAAGTCGATGAGATTGTACGCGAAATCGACCACGCCCGGCGTGTTGGGCAGGGACGGTAGGCGGCGCTTTTGCATCTTCGTGATGGGCAGGAAGGTCGCCCGGCCCGCATTTCGCTGTTTCAAATACTCGATACAGCGCTGTCCCACGTTGTCGTCGTCCACGACGACCTGCGCCAGTCGGCCGCCCGCGGCCGTCTCGCAGGCCGTTGCGTACTGCTGGTTCACGCCTCCGAGTTGTGCCACCGCGCCGTGAACGCCGTCCAGTCCGCCGTTCAGAATCGTTGAAACGGCGCGGCCGAACGACGAATCGCCGCTCTCGTTGGCCCGCGCATCCAGTTTGGCGTACTCCTGCTGTTTGGACTGTATCTTCCCTTCTACCGCGTCGAGGTCGGACTGGAGTTCGGACTTTTCTTCCTTCAGGTCCGACACCACGTCCTCGATTTGCGCCGCGTTTCGCTCGGCTTTCGTCAGTTCGTCGGCCAAATCGCCGAGTTCGGTTTCGAGTTCGGGAATCCGCTCGCGGGCCGACGAGAGTTCGTTTTGCTTCTCGTTCACCGCGTCCGAACGCCGCCGCGCTTCGTCCAGCAGGCGGTCTTTCTCCCGCTGGCGCTCGTTTTTCTCGCTCTTTTTGGCTTCCAGAGCGTCTTTCTTCTCGGCGAGGTCGGCTTTCCTGAATCCGCGCGCCCCATATGACGTTGGCGTTGGCTTCGAGGCGTTCCGTGATGTTGCCCGCGATTCCTTCGGCCTCTTTGAGCGTCAAGTCGGGACCGCCCGTGATGTGGACGAGACCGCCGGATGCCCCACGGTAATCCACGTCGAGAAGCGGGTGGTTCATCGCGTCGCGGACCACTTCTTCGCTCTTGTTCTTGTCCTGCGTCTCGCCGACGAGCATCACGGCGACGCCGCCCTGATTCATGA